>NZ_JBFUJP010000055.1:0-32534 GCF_056401315.1 Rhodococcus sp. P4_F5
ACTCAACCTTACTCAACCTTGGACGGAGTGGTTGATTCAGACACGGGAGACACGATGACACTCCTACTMATGCCGCCCCCACGCGGGGGCGGGTTACTGGTAAGTAGCAGCGCCGAAGGGAAATTCGACGCAGCCGCAGGTTCATACTCGAGATGTGGGGTGAGGCTAACCGAGGGTGCACGATCAATTCCCGATTGGTTTTCGGGTAACAGCACTCACTTCGGAAGCGCGAAGGCGTCAGGCGGGGTGGGCCCGAGCACGAAATCTGCCGCTGATTTGTCCGACTTTCGCTCTCTCGTCGGGCGGTGGCACCGACGCTGGAGTGCAACAAGTGTGTCACCGGCCCTTTGTGTAGGCAAATCTCACCGATTTCGCCCGCGGAAGTGAGGTCAACCCCACCACTGCGTCCACAACAGTGCGGCTGTGACCAACAACACTCCCACCGACCAGGATATGGCCGCTCCCCCACGCCTGCGGTCGGCGAATCGCTGCGCCAACACCACCACGACCGCGGCGGCGATGTGCGCCGCGACCGAGACCGCGCCGGGCCCCGGGAACCCCCGGCGACCGCCGAGGTACGCGGTGCCGACCACGACGAGGGCAAGCACCACCACACCGGCTGCGGTGGCACCGCTCAGCGCCCTGAGCCCGCGGACCACGGCCCCGTCGCGCTCGGCGTACTCCTGGTATTCGTCGAGTGACACGTGCTACCCGCCTGCGATGAATCCGCGAACCGAGTCCGCAATGAGCTGTACCGCGATCGCGGCCAGCAGGAGTCCGGCGATCCGGGCGAGCAGCGTGATGCCGCCGTCGCCGAGCAGCCGGATCAGCACCGTGGAGAACCTCAGCGCCAGGAACAGAATGAGGTGGATCGTGAGGATCGCCAAGCCGATTGCGAGGTAGGACGACGTCTGGCCGTCCGCCTGACTGACGAACACGATCACGGCAGCGATGGCACCGGGACCGGCCATCAGCGGGGTGCCGAGCGGCACCAGCGCGACATTGACGTCCTCGGCGCCCTGCATCTGGTTCGCGCTGCGCCCGGTCAGCAGTTCCAGCGCGATGATCAGCAGCAGCAGCCCGCCCGCGCCCTGCAGCGCCGGGATGCCGATGTGCAGGTAGTTCAGGATGGCCTGACCGCCGACGGCGAACACCGTGATCACGGCCAGTGAGACCGCCGGCGCCTGCCAGGCCGCCCGGTTGCGGGCCTCCCGGCTCTTTCGGCCGACCAGCGACAGGAACACCGGGATCACGCCCGGCGGGTCCATGATCACGAACAGGGTGATCACCGCGGTCAGGTAGAGCGTGGTGTCGAAGGACATCAGCGCGCGCCCGTCACCGGGTGACCACGGCTGCGCCCGTGGCGGCCGCCACGATCCGCTCGTACTGCTCGGGTGCCGTGACGAACTCGCCGAGCACCACCGACTTGTTGCCGCCGTGGTAGTCCGACGACCCGGTGACGATCAGGTCGAGGTCGCGGGCCAGTCCGGTCAGCAGCGCCCGGTCCTCCGGCCGGTGGTCGTGATGGTCGATCTCGACGCCGCCCAGCCCGTCCGAGACGAGCTCGCCGATCTGCTCCGTTGCGAGCAGCCGGCCGCGGCTCGCCGCCCGCGGGTGCGCGATCACGCTCACCCCGCCCGCCCCGGCCACCATCCGCACGGCGTCGCGCAGCGGCGTGTCCGCCTTGTGCACGTAGTAGCGGCCGCCGGTCGCGAGCAGGTCGGTGAACGCCTCGTTCACGGACGCCACCACGCCCGCGTCGACCAGCGCCCGAGCCAGGTGGGGCCGCCCCGCGGCCGGCCCGGCGGCGGCCATCACCGCGTCGGGGTCCACCGGCAGTCCGTCCGCCGCCATCTTCTCGGCCATCGCCCGCAGTCGCCCGGTGCGCTCGGCCCGCAGCCGGCCCCGCTCGCGGGCAAAGGCGTCGTCGGCCGGGTCGAACAGGTACGCCAGCAGGTGCACCGCGACCGGTCGGCCGTCCTCGCCGCGGCCCTCGCAGGACATCTCCATCCCGCGGACCAGGCTCAGCCCGGCGGGCAATGCCGCCTCCGCCTCCGCCCAGCCGGCGGTGGTGTCGTGGTCGGTGAGTGCGACGACGTCGAGGCCCGCGGCCGACGCCGCCGCAATCAGTTCGGTGGGACTGTCAGTGCCGTCGGAGGCCGAGGAGTGGGTGTGAAGATCGATGCGCACCCGGCCATTGTCTCAGGAACCTGCGAGTGCGGGCGGCCCGCCCGACCGCCGGGGATAGCATGGGCTCGAGCCCCCAGGGGAGAGGAGACGCCGACGTGTCGTCCCTTCCGCCGCGCCGACACCTGCCGTCGCGTCCGCAACTGCCGTCGCTGCCGTCGTTCCGCTCGCCGCCCGCACCCGAACCGGCACCGTCCGACCCGCCCTGGTGTCCCCCGGAGGACGCGATCGTGGACTGCGCGGTGTACGTCGGCGGCAGGCGACTGCCCGGCGCCTTCACCCACGAGACGGCGATGGCGAAGGTACGCGCGCTGGGCCGAGGCTTCGCGTGGGTCGGACTGCACAAGCCGAGCGAATCCCAGATGACCTCCGTGGCAGAGTGTTTCGGCCTGCACGAGCTGATGGTCGAGGACGCCGTCGGGCACTCGCACCAGCGCCCCAAGCTCGAGCGCTACGACGACGTGATGTTCATGGTGCTGCGCACCGTCAACTACGTCGAACACGAGTCGATCACCACGGCCAACGAGGTGGTCGAGACCGGCGAGATCATGATCTTCATGGGTCCCGACTTCGTGTTGACGGTCCGGCACGGCGAGCACTCCAAGCTCACCGGCGTCCGCCAGGACCTCGAAGCCAACCCCGAACTGCTCGCGCTGGGTCCGTCCGCGGTCCTGCACGCCATCGCCGACCACGTCGTCGACTCCTACCTCGTGGTCACCGAGTCCGTCGAGAACGACGTGGACCTGATGGAGGAAGCGGTGTTCAGCACCGGAAACCGGGTCGCGACCGAGCAGATCTACATGCTCAAACGCGAGATCGTCGAACTGCGCAAGTCGGTGAACCCGCTGGCCAGCCCGCTGCAACGGCTCGGCCAGGACACCACCACCGGAATCCCCAAGGAGGTCCGGCGCTACCTGCGCGACGTCCAGGACCACCACACCATCGTCGCGGAACGGATCGCCGAGTTCGACGAGGTGCTCAGCACGCTGGTCGACGCCGCGCTGGCCAAGATCGCCGTGCAGCAGAACACCGACATGCGCAAGATCTCGGCCTGGGTGGCCATCGCCGCGGTGCCGACCATGTTCGCCGGCGTATACGGGATGAACTTCGAGCACATGCCAGAACTGCAGTGGACCTTCGGCTATCCCCTGGTGATGGGCATCATCGCGGCGATCTGCACCGCACTGTTCGTGACGTTCCGGCGCAACGACTGGCTCTGAGCGGCGGTCCGGCGCTGCCCCGCTAGAGGGACGCCGCCGCGCGGGCCGGGTCGCGCACGTCGATCCCGGCCTCCGCCCACGCCTCGCGCAGCGCCGCGGCCCCTCGCAGTCGCACCCACGCGGCCTCGGTGCCGGTGATCGGGACGGCGTCGAAGAACCGCACCGGGTCGGCCGGCTCGGGCAGTGCAAGTTCACCGATACTGCTCTCCCCCAACAACATTGCAGTGAAGGGCGCATCCTTCCAGAGCTGCTCACCGACGTCGAGCAGACCGTCGACGGTCAGGACGACGCCCTCCACCGCGGGCGCCGCGGCCAGTACCGCGAGCGTGCGATGCACGCCCGAGGCCACACCGGCGCCGCCCCGCAGGGTGAGCACCAGTTCGGCGCGCGGTCCCCGCACGGGGTCCGCGATCAGGTCGCTGGGATCGCCCATCGGGTGCCGGGAACAGCCCAGCGAGACGTAGCGCACCAGGTCGTCGTGGTCGGGACCGAAGCGGAGCACCTCGAGGGGTTCGAGCCCGAGGAAGGTCACCGAGGCAGCCGAGGGCGGCGGACCGCCGATCTGCTCGACGAGGTGCGCACGGACCGAGGCGATGACGCTGTCACTCACCTGCTCATCTAACACCGGTCCCAGCCGGAAGGGTCAGTGAGCCGGGGTCAGCGTGACGGTGGTCTCGTCCGGCGTCTCCGGCGCACGCAGGGTCAGGATCCTGGAGCCGGCGTCCCAGCTCGCGGCCTCGCCACCGGAGACCTGCGCGCCGTTCGGGAAGGTCCGCACCGGCAGGTAGATCTCCGTCGGGGCCGAGATCGACGCGTCGGGCCGGTAGGTGAGCTCGAGCCGCTCGGGCCCGCCCCGCCAACTGGTCGGGGTGCCGGCGACCGCGCGGGGATACGGGCGGTCCAGTGCCGGCACCAGGTTGCGCGCGGTGCCGTCCTCCTCGTAGGGACCCCAACTCCCCGGATCACGGGACCAGTAGCTGACTCCGGCGCCCATCTCCGTTGCCGTCGCGTAGATGCGCTCGACGAAGTCGAGTGCGCCGGGAAGTGTGGTGTCGAGTCCGAACTCCCCCAGGATGATCGGGACGTCGCCGAGCGCCGCCGCGGTGCGCAGCGTGTGGCCGCGCCATGCATCGACGGTGGCGTCGACGAGGTCGCGTGAGGTGCCCTCGTAGCCACCGCCCAGGTCCATCGGCAACGGATAGATGTGCGGGCAGTAGGCAATTCGCTGGTCGCCGTCGCGCGCATCGTCGATCCGACCGAGACCGCTCGGCGTTCCCCAGTTCACGCCCATCGCCTGCGGTGCCACGCACACCCAGCTGTCCTGGTCGACGGTGCGGATCGCGTCGGCCGTCTTCTGGTACAGCGCCGTCAGCGGGCCGGCCTCGAAGACCGGGCCCTGCAGGGTTCCGCCGTACGGCTCGTTCATGAGGTCGTAGGCCACGACGGCGGGGTTGCCCGAGAACCGTTGCGCCACCGCCCGCCACGCCTGCGCGTAGTGGTCGGCGAGCTCCGGGTGCTCACCAGTCGTGTTCCAGAAGTTGTCGAACGCCCGGATCACCCCGGGGTCCAGGTAGTACTGCTCCCACATCTCGTGGGATCCCACCGGCAGGCCGTCCATGTACGTGGCCCACGCCGGCGCGCCGTTGCCGGTCTTTCCGTCCGGGGTGATAGCGCCGGACCAGAGGTCCTGGTGCATGTCGAGCATCACCTGGTACCCGCGCTTCGCGTACCAGCCGACGCGTTCCTCGACGCGGTCGAGGTACGCCTGGTCGAAGACCCCCGGCTCCGGCTCCACGGACCGCCACGAGATCAGGAACCGGACGAAGTTGGTTCCCATGTCGGCATGTTCACGCGCAAGCTGCTCCTCGGTGAAGTCCGGCATCCCGTCCGGGGTGCTCTTCGCGCTCGACGCCGTGTTGAACCCCCGCAGCACGAGCGCTCGGCCCGCATCGTCGGTGAGGAACGACGCCGCCGGCGCGGGATCGGATCGCAGCGCGGCGCCGACACCGCCCGTGAGGACGAGCGCTCCGGCCACCAAGAGGGACACCACTCTGATCCGCCGCACACTCGACCTTCTTCACCGTTTCGCCACGCCTGGTCTTCTGGACG
Source organism: Rhodococcus sp. P4_F5 (assembly GCF_056401315.1). Classification (NCBI taxonomy): domain Bacteria; kingdom Bacillati; phylum Actinomycetota; class Actinomycetes; order Mycobacteriales; family Nocardiaceae; genus Rhodococcus; species Rhodococcus sp. P4_F5. The sequence goes on from NZ_JBFUJP010000055.1 coordinate 5,517, forward strand.
CCGATATTGTGGCGACATGTCCGAGTCCCCCGAGGCTGTTTCGGTGAACCCACAGGTCAGGCCGGTTCCCGGCTCGCGCGCGGTTGACGGGTCCCTGGACCCGTCAACCGCGCACGAGCAYGAAGTGCCTTCCGGTCCGTGGGCCGGCACGGTCACCGTCGCCGTGATCTCCGTTCTCTTCGGGACCTGGACTCTGACCGGCACCGCCCTGACGTACCTGCCGGCGCTGCTCGTGCCCAGCGCCCTCGGGTTGCCCTTCGGGGTGCCGCCGCTGCGCCTGACGCCGCTCGGCGAGACGACCACCGGATCCTGGGCGGTGGACGTGATCGCCGCGCTCGTCATGACCGCCGTCGTCTGGATGCGGTTGGTCAGCTCGTCGAGGCTGCACCCGACCGGCGGCGTGGCCCGCGCATTCTGGGCGGGGCTGGGCGCCACCGTGATCGGYGTCGTGGCCGGCAACCTGGTCCGCATCGTGTACCTGAGTTTCGTGCTGCACGAAGGGCCGGGCGCGTACGTGGCCTCGCTCGTGGGCGGCGCACTCGTCTCCGCCGCGTGGGGCGCCGTGGTCGGGGTGGCAGTCGGCGTCGCCCACGCGATTGCCCGACAGGTCACGGTCCGGCGGGCGTCACGGCATCGGAGTGAACCGGACGTCGTGACTGTCGGCGCCGCGATGCGCGAACCGCAACAGCCGCAACGCCTCTGACGCGACCTCCGACTCGACACCCTTCCCCAGGCGCCGGAATGTCGTGACCTCCACGACGCCGGCCCCCTTCTTGGCAGTGACGGTGACGAACCCGGCCACCGTCCCGTCGACCAGGATCGTCGGCTTGATGATCCCGTTCACGGTGAACACCACCTTGCGGTGCTCGTCCGAGATCACCCGGGTCCGGTTCGCGTGGCCGAGGAGCACACTGTCGAAGGGCGCGAGGATCCGCACCGGCACCGCGCACGACGGGTCCGGACGCGACGCGTCGGGCAGGTCGAAGAGCTCCGCCCCGTCCTCGTCGAGGAACACCCGCAGCCGCGGCCGCAGCCGTTCGAACACCTCCGCCAGCCGGGCCAGCCCCGACCACGCCTGGGCGTCCGCGACGCTCGCCGGGCCGTAGGCGGCCAGGTACCGCAACAGCAGTCGCTCCGGCTCGGGCCGCGTCGGGGCCGGGGCGCCGAGCCAGTTCTCGGCGGTGGCGCACACCGGCTGCCCCGAGCGCCCCCACAGGCCGCGCGGGGGCACCTGCACCAGCGGCAGCAGGCACCGCGCCGCGTGGGCGAGTGCCGCCGGGTCGCGGTCCGGCCAGTGCCGCGCCAGCAGCGGACGCAGGGCGGCCATGGTCATCGGGGTGGCGTCGAGCAGGTCACGGCTCACCGCGGCGAGTTCCGCGGTGTCCAGCCCGGCCAGTGCCTCGCGGTGCGCGGCGTTGGTGCGCAGGTCCGTGTCCATGATCGGCTGCACCCAGGGCCGCAGCGCGAGGGCGTCGGCCGCGGTGACCGCGTGCACCGTGCCGCGCATCAGGACCATGCGCACCACCTGCCGGTCGGCGATCAGGTCCGAGAGCTCGGAAGGGTCGAAGTCGGCGAGCCTCGCCCACAGCGCGTAGTACGGCGCCGACGGCGACTGCGCCTGCAACCCGTAAAGGTGCCCGACCAGGTCGAGTGCCGTACCTGCCTCACGCCGCAGCAGGTGCTGGCGGTCCAGGGTGGCGCGAGAGAGCGCCTCGGCCGTCAGCCGTTCTCGGGTCGTTCCACCAGCCGCCACCGGCACACCTCCCACGCGATCAAAGTAGTGACGGGCCCAAGGCTAGGACAGGACCGTCGAACTCACAGCCGGCTGGCAGCGGCGGCGACCAGGAAGCGTTCCCGCGGCGCTCTCCACACCACCGTGCCGGACCACCCTGATCAGGCCATTCATGTTCTCCAGCACAGGATTCGACTCGCCCCGAGTCCGTCCTGGGACCCTGCTGTGAATGCCCCCGCGGCTCTGTCCGGGCCGTCGATCCGGTGCACGGCGGTCCCGACCAGGGCCAGTACTCACAGCAGGACCACCACGACAGGGACCGGGGCGACAACTGGGCCAGAACCACCCGAACTCCGGCGACTGGCACCAGGGCGACAACTGGCAGCCCCCGGCCCCTCAGCTCCCCCAGCTGCCCGGCGGGCCGAACTTCGGGAGCTGAGTCCGGCCGGGCGCCGTCGCCGCGCGTTCCTCCCCACACGCGCAGCGGCGGTCGCCTAGATCGCCAGCTTGGCCAGCAGGTCTCGGGCGCGCTCCGCGGTCTTCGGTTCGCACAGCACGTCGTAACGGCCGGCGACCAGCTGCATCGTGGAGGCGAAGTCGCGCTGGCCCCGGGTCGCCGCGTACGGGATCACCGCGGAGATCAGGCCGAACACGATGCCGCCCAGGATGCCGGCGACCAGCGGGCCGAGCAGGCTGTCGGTGAACAGCCCCAGCAGCAGGCCGAGGAACACGCCGAGCCACGCACCCGAAACGATCCCGCCGCCAATGACTTTCGCCCAGGTGAGCCGGCCGAGCACCCGCTCGACCTGCATCAGGTCGACACCGACGATGGTGACGTCCTCCACCGAGAACTGCTGGTCGGACAGGTAGTCGACGGCGCGCTGCGCCTCCGCGTACGTGGGGTAGGAGCCGATCGGCCAGCCGCTGGGTGGGGTGGGCAACCCGCCTCGTCCGGTCCTATTCGGCTGTGCGAGAGGATTGGTCATCGTCGGCGCTCCATCGTGGTCGGTCGGTCGGTTCTCGGCGGTACCGGGCCGGGCGTGCCCTCACCAGGATGGTGCGAGCGTCCGCCGATGTCCATTTTACGGAGATTCGGGGTCGAACCGCATTGTCCGTGCCATCCCGGCTGCCCGCCCCTTGCCCGCGATCACCTGCGCCATCTTCGCGCTCGCCTCGTCGATCATCTCGTCCCCGAGCATCGCGGCACCCCGGCCACCACCGGCCGCGGAGGTGTGGAACTCGTAGGCGTCGAGGATCATCTCGGCGCGGTCGTAGTCGGCCTGGCGCGGGCTGAACGCCTCGTTGGCCGCGTCGATCTGGGTGGGGTGCAGCACCCACTTGCCGTCGAAGCCGAGCGCCGCCGTGCGCCCCGCCGCCCGCCGGAAGGCCTCGACGTCGCGGATCTGCAGGTAGGGACCGTCGATCGCCTCGAGGCCGTGGGCGCGAGCGGCCATCAGGATGGTCATCAGGATGTGGTGGTAGGCGTCGCCGGTGTCGTACCCGTCCGGCTGCTCCCCCACCACCAGGGTCCGCATGTTGATGCTCGCCATGAAGTCCGCCGGACCGAACACCAGGGTCTGCACCCGGGGACTGGCCGTCGCGATGGCGTCGATGTTGGTGAGCCCGAGCGCATTCTCGATCTGCGCCTCGATGCCGATCCGTCCCACCTCGAGCCCGTTGGCCTTCTCCACCTGGGTCAGCAGCAGGTCCAGCGCCTGCACGTGAGCCGCCTCGGCCACCTTCGGGAGCAGGATCGCGTCCAGGTTGGCGCCCGCGCCGGAGACGACCTCGACGACGTCGGCGTACGTCCACTCGGTGGTCCAGTCGTTGACCCGGACGACCTTGATCTGCCCGCCCCACCCGTCGGAGTTCAGCGCGTCGACAATCTCGCTGCGCGCCTGCGCCTTTGCGATGGGCGCGACCGCGTCCTCGAGGTCGAGGAAGACCTCGTCGGCGGGCAGGCCCTTCGCCTTCTCGATCATCTTCCGGCTGCTGCCGGGGACCGCCAGGACGGACCGCCGCGAACGCGCGTGCACCATGAGGACCTCCAGAAAAATGGGGTGGCGTGCCCCCGGAGAACCGCGACTACCAGCCCGCGATCCGACGTCGGGACACCGAGCGAATTAGCCTTGCCATCATGGCAGCAGTGAGCAAGGTCTTCGCAGCCAGGCTCGCGGGCCTGGTGGTGCTCGGACCTGACGGCGAATCGATCGGCAGGGTGCGTGACGTCGTCATCACCATTCGCGTGGGACGGCAGCGACCGCGGGTGCTCGGACTGGTCGTGGAACTGCTCACCCGGGGCCGGATCTTCATCCCGATGCTGCGGGTGACGGCGATCGCCCCCGGCTCGGTCACGGTCACCGGGAACGTGAGCCTGAGGAGGTTCGCCCAGAAGCCGGGCGAGGTACTGGTCCTCGCGCAGGTCCTCGACACCCCGGTGCGGATCGACGACCCCGAACTCGAGGAGCTCGCCGGCCAGGACGTGCTGGTGGTGGACCTCGGCATCGAGCTGACCCGCACCCGCGACTGGGTCGTCTCCCGGGTCGCCGTCCAGCGGCCGCGCGGACGGCTCTCCCGCCGTGCCGCCGTGCATGTCGTGGAGTGGCCACACGTGCAGGGCCTGACCCAGTCCCAGCTGGCGCTGCCCGGCCAAGGCGTCGCCCAACTGCTGGCCCAGTTCGAGGGGATGCGGCCCGCCGACGTGGCCAACGCGATGCGGGACCTGCCGGACAAGCGCCGGTACGAGCTGGCGATCGCGCTCGACGACGAGCGGCTCGCGGACGTGGTGCAGGAGCTGCCCACCGACTCCCAGACGGATCTGCTGATGCACCTCGAGGTGGAGCGTGCCGCGGACGTGCTCGAGGCCATGGACCCCGACGACGCCGCCGACCTGCTCGGCGAGCTGCCCGACGCCGAGGCCGAGTCGCTGCTGCAGCTGATGGACCCGGTGGACTCGGAACCCGTCCGACGGCTGCTCCAGCACTCCCCCGACACGGCCGGCGGCCTGATGACCCCGGAACCGGTGATCCTGACCCCGGCCACGACGGTGGCCGAGGCCCTGGCCCGGGCCCGGCACGCCGACCTGACACCCGCCCTGGCGAGCATCGCGTTCGTGGTCCGGCCCCCGATCTCCACCCCCACCGGGCGCTACCTGGGCTGCGTGCACCTGCAACGGCTGCTGCGCGAGCCACCCGCGACACTGGTCGGCGGCATCCTTGACACCGACATGACCCGGCTCGACCCCGAAGACTCGCTGACCACGGTGACCCGGTACTTCGCCCGGTACAACCTGGTGTGTGGGCCGGTGGTCGACGACGAGGAGCACCTGCTCGGCGCGGTCGCCGTCGACGACGTGCTCGATCACCTGCTGCCGACCGACTGGCGCGAGGAGGCGGAAGACGATGAGTGAGAAGTCCACCCCCGACCGCCAGCGCCTGGACACTCCCCGCGGTCCGCGGCGCCTGGGCCTGAACATCGACGTCGAGGCCGTCGGCCGGGTCAGCGAGTCGATCGCCCGCTTCCTCGGCACCGGCAAGTACCTGGTCATCCAGACCGCGGTGGTGATCGTGTGGATCGCCCTCAACATCACCGCCGTGGGACTGCAGTGGGATCCGTACCCCTTCATCCTGCTGAACCTGGCCTTCTCCACCCAGGCCGCCTACGCGGCGCCGCTGATCCTGCTGGCACAGAACCGTCAGGAGAACCGCGACCGGGTCTCGCTCGAGGAGGACCGGGCCCGGGCCGAGCAGACGAAGGCGGACACCGAGTTCCTGGCCCGGGAACTCGCCGCGCTGCGGATCGCGGTGGGCGAGGTCGCCACGCGCGACTACCTGCGCCGCGAACTCGACGAGATCAAGGGCCTGCTCGCCGACCGCGACGCCGACGTCACCCGGGCGCCGCGCGGCTGACCGCCGGCCGTAGCGAACCCTGCTCCACCGCCGATACAAAAGGCGAACACGGCCGTTTCCGTTATGTAACCTGAATCACATTTCCGGGGGTCGACGTGTCGAGGAGGGTGAATGCGGATCAGGGGGATGGCGACCGCGGCCGTGACAGTGCTGGTGTCGCTCGCGACGGCCATGTCGTCGGCAGGGGCCGTGAACGCGTCGGACCTGGCCACCGAGCCCGCACCGGCACCGGCTCCGGCCGTCGCCGCACCCACCGGCACGGTGGGACTGGTCGCGCCGGCCCCGCGCCCCGTCCGCACCCCCCGCGCCTACACCCCGCCCCCGCCGGTCCGGTTCGAGCTGCCGCCCGCGGTGGCCGAGAAGCTCACCCCGATCCCGGTCTCGCTCAGTGCGCTGGGCATCCCGGAGCTGGTGCTGGGCGCCTACCGGGCCGCGGAGGCCACCATGGCCACGCAGGCCCCGGACTGCGGCGTGAGCTGGCACCTGCTGGCCGGGATCGGCCGGATCGAGTCCGGGCATGCCGGCGGCGGGCGCACCGACGCCACGGGCACCACCGTGACCGGGATCCTCGGCCCGACCCTGGACGGCACGCTGGCCGGCAACAACGTCATCACCGACACCGACGGCGGCCGACTCGACGGGGACCCCCGGCACGACCGCGCGGTGGGGCCGATGCAGTTCATACCCGGCACCTGGGCCCGCTACGCCGCGGACGGCAACGACGACGGCGTCTCGGACCCGAACAACGTCTTCGATGCCTCACTCGCGGCCGCGCGGTACCTCTGCTCCGGCGGGCTGAACCTGCGCGAGCCGGCCCAGGAACTCAAGTCGGTGCTGAGGTACAACAATTCGGCCGCGTACGCGTCGAATGTGCTGGCCTGGTCGGCCGCCTACGCCGCGGGCGGCACCCCGACCGCGGGTTCGATCCCGGATGTCACCACCGAACCCGCCACACCCGTCCCCCCGACGACGCCGGCCGACCCGGCCAGGATCGGGGACCACTCGCCCGCGGTGGACGCCGCAGCGCCCGCGTCACCGCAGGCCCCCGCCCCGGCGCCGCTGATCCCGGGCCTGCCCGCGCTGCCGGAACTGCCGTGCCTGATCTTCTGCCCGCCGGCGCCCGCCCCCGAGGGGACCCCGGGAGCACCAGCTGCCGCGCCCGGCCTCCCGGGCGCGCCGGCACCCGCTCCGGGGGCACCGGCCCCCGCCCCCGCGCCGCTGCCGTAACGGGGCTCCGCTCCCGGGGACTCCGGCCCCCGGGGCTTTGGCCCGTAAGAAACTCTGGGCACTCAGGTAACTCCGACGCGCCCGTTCGATATCAAAACGACACACCTGAAAACCCGCACTGGCCTGCACAAATTGCAACTGTCTCAGTTTTTTGATCACAGATGAATAACGGAACAATCTCGAATCGGGTAGCCTCGACTGCGGTCTACAGCAATCGCAAAGCCCCACCCGGGGTTCGCAGGAGGTATCTCGGTGGGTCGTCACAACAAGAAGTCCGACTCTGCGCTGCGCCGCAGTTCCGTCATCGCACTGACCGGGATGATCCCCGGCGGACTGGTCGCAGTGGCCGCCACCTCGGGCGCCGCGCCCGCCATTCCCTTCCTCGCCACGACCGCCAAGTCCGCGCCGATCCCGGACGCCCCCGCCCCCGTCGCGACCCCGGCCGCCGAGGCTCAGCCCGCCGCCGAGACCCCCGCGCCGGTCGCGATCCCCGAGCCGGCCGCCGCCGCGCCCGCCCCCATCCCCGTGCCGCTGCCGGACGGCCCGCTCGGCATCCCCGGCATCAACTTCGCCGCGTACCAGAACGCGGAGCGCATCGAGGCGGAGCGGACCCCCGGCTGCGGCATCTCCTGGATGCAGGTGGCCGGCATCGGCCGGGTCGAGTCCAGCCACGCCAACGGCGGCAAGGCCGACGACAAGGGCAACCTGTTCGAGCCGGTGATCGGCCTGCCGCTCGACGGCAGCCTGCCCGGCCAGGCCGTGATCATGGACAGCGACGGCGGCCGCCTCGACGGCGACGCCGTCTACGACCGCGCCGTGGGCCCGACCCAGTTCATCCCGACGACGTGGGAGCGCTACGGCGCCGACGGCAACGGCGACGGCGTCATCGACCCGCAGAACCTCTACGACGCGGCGATGGCGACCGCGAACTACCTGTGCGACGGCGGCACCAACATGCGTGACCTCGCCTCTGCCACCAAGGCGATCCTGCGGTACAACAACTCGATGGCCTACGTCGCGAACGTGACGGCCTGGTCGCTGGCGTACTCCACCGGCATCGGCCCGACCGCGGACGCCCTCCCGCGAATCCACTGATTCGGCGCCCAACTACCATGGGGGGTATGCCAGCAGTGACCGAGTCCGACGTTCGTAGCGCGCTCGCCCGGGTAATCGACCCCGAGATCCACAAACCCATCACCGAGCTCGGGATGGTCAAGAGCGTCGAGATCGCCGACGACGCCAGCGTCGACATCGTCGTCCTGCTCACCACGGCCGGCTGCCCGATGCGCACGGAGATCACCGACCGGGTCACCAAGGCCGTCGCCGACGTCGCCGGCATCGGTGCCATCCGCGTCGAACTCGACGTGATGGACGACGAGCAGCGCACCGAACTGCGCAAGTCGCTGCGCGGCGACTCGGCCGAACCGGTCATCCCGTTCGCCCAGCCCGGCTCGCTGACCCGGGTGTACGCGGTCGCCTCCGGCAAGGGCGGCGTCGGAAAGTCTTCCGTCACGGTCAACCTCGCCGCCGCGATGGCCGCCCGCGGCCTGTCCGTCGGCGTGCTCGACGCCGACATCTACGGCCACTCGGTGCCCCGCATGCTCGGCACCGACGCCAAGCCGACGCAGGTCGAGCGGATGATCATGCCGCCGCAGGCGCACGACGTGAAGCTCATCTCGATCGCGCAGTTCACCCAGGGCAACACCCCCGTCGTGTGGCGCGGGCCGATGCTGCACCGCGCGCTGCAGCAGTTCCTGGCGGACGTGTTCTGGGGCGACCTGGACGTGCTGCTCCTCGACCTGCCGCCGGGCACCGGTGACGTCGCGATCTCCGTCGCCCAGTTGATCCCCGGCGCGGAGATCCTGGTCGTCACCACCCCGCAGCAGGCCGCGGCCGAGGTCGCCGAGCGGGCGGGCGCGATCGCGCTGCAGACGCGCCAGCGCATCGTCGGGGTCGTGGAGAACATGTCCTGGATGGATCTGCCCGACGGCACCCGGATGGACGTCTTCGGCTCCGGCGGCGGCCAGTCCGTCGCAGACCGGCTCACCAAGGCCGTCGGCGCCAAGGTGCCGCTGCTCGGCCAGATCCCGCTCGAGAAGGCGGTCCGTGAGGGCGGCGACGAGGGCGTCCCGATCGTGCTCAGCGCGCCCGACTCCCCGGCGGGCACGGCGCTGCGTGAGATCGCCGAGAAGCTCGCGGTGCGCTCGCGCGGACTCGCCGGCATGTCGCTCGGCATCGACGCCACGCGCCACCTGTAGCAACCGCGGCTGGGCGATTCGACTCCGACAAATCGCCCAGCAGGTTACCTTCGCACCCGAACCAATCATCGATGCCGTCCTGCGGCATCCGACGACAGGAATCCGGGTATGAACAAGGCCGTCCTCCGCACCGCGCTGTTCTCCGCCACCACCGTGCCCCTGCTGTTTCTCTCGCCCGGCGTCGCATCCGCGGCCGCCGTGTCCAGTGCCGACATCATCGAGAGCGACGTGGTCGCCTCCGTCGAGGGGGTCGACGCGACTGCGCTCTGCGGCGCCACCCTGCTCGACCAGGGCACCGGCACGGTGGTCCGGGACATCGCCCCTGCCGCCCCGAACGCCGACGGTTGGATCGGCTACTCGTGGCCCGCCGTGGCGGACGGGGTCTACGAGGTGCGGCACCGCTGCACGGTCGACGGCGAGGTGGTCTTCGCGAACAGCCACCGCGACCTGGTTGCGCCGGCGCCGATCCGGCCGATGTTCGGCTCGCTCGACACCGGCAGCGGGTGGGTCGGCGAACCAGGTCTCATCGAGAACACCTTCGGGTCCTGACCGACCCGACTTCCGCCCGACACGACGGGCCCTGCCGGAATTCCGGCAGGGCCCGTCGTGTCGGGTATCGAAGTTTGCGCCGAGGTCAGGTCGCGTCGAAGTCGAAGGGCGGGCGCTCGCCCTCGGCCAGCGGCGTGGGGGCCGGCCGGGACGGCGGTCCCACGGCCCCGGCGGCGGCCGCAGCCGGTCCTGTCGCGGCAGCTTTGATGTCGCCGGGCAGGCTCTCGACGTCACGGAGCACCGAGTCGTCACCGTCCAGCAGGTGCTTGGTGATCAGCCCTCGCGGCGTCATGCCGCGCAACTGCTGCAGGTCCGCGAGGGGTTTGCGCAGGTCCTCGAACTCCGGTCCGAGCTCGTTCTTGAGTTGCGAGGTGGCGCCACCGGCGTAGTCGCGCACCTGACGCAGCGACTTCGTCACCCAGGACACAGCACCGGGCAGACGCTCGGGTCCGAGGATCACGAGCGCCGCGACGAGCAGGACCATGAACTCGCCCCAGCCAATGTTGCCAAACACGTTGACCAGAGTACGTGTCGCCGCCACGGACCGCCGCCCGCACCGCCAAACTCACAACAGGTGGGGTGGGATCAGTCCGAAACCGGCGTCACCTGCACCTCGACCGAGCGTCCCGAGCGGATCAGCTGCACCGGCACGGACTGGCCTGCCGGCTGCTGGTGCACGGCCACCACCAACTCGTCCGCGCCGGCCACCGCCCGGTCCCCCACCTTGACGATGACGTCGCCCTCGACGATTCCCGCCTGCTCGGCAGGGCTGCCTGCCTGCACGTTCGCGACCTGGGCGCCGGTGGTCTGCTCGTTGGTCACCGACCGCGCGTTGACGCCGATCTCCGAGTGGTGCATGACGCCGTCGCGGATCAGCGCCTGGGCGACCGCGGTGACGTCGTCGACCGGGATCGCGAAACCGAGTCCCACCGAACCACCGCTCTCGCTGCGGATCGCCGAGTTGATGCCGATGACCCGGCCCTCGTGGTCCACCAGCGGCCCGCCGGAGTTGCCGGGGTTGATCGCCGCGTCGGTCTGCACCGCGTCGATGACCGCATCGGTGTCGGTGCCGTCGCCGCCGAGCCGGACCGGCCGGTGCAGTGCGCTGACGATGCCACTGGTCACCGTGTTGCTCAGGCCCAGCGGCGACCCCACCGCGACCACGTCGTCCCCGACCGAGACGTCGGCGGACCTGCCGAGCTCGGCCACCGTGAGGTTGCCGACGTCCACCTTGATCACGGCGAGGTCGGTCTTGGTGTCGCGGCCGACGATCTCGGCGGGCACCCGGGTGCCGTCGTCGAACACCACGCGCAGCGTCGCCTTCTCGGGGTCGGTGGCGGCCATCGAGATCACGTGGTTGTTGGTGACGATGTAGCCGGCGCCGTCGATGACCACGCCGGAGCCGGTGCCGGACTCGTCGCCGAGCGCTACCTGGATGGAGACCACCGACGGCTGCACTGCGGCGGCGACCTTGGCCACCTGGCCGGCCTCGCGGTCGTCGGTACCGGACTGGGTGAGCGAGACCTTCTGGCTGGTGAGCGCGCCGACGTTCTCGGCGGTGACCCGCCCCACGACGCCGCCGACCAGCCCGATGGCCAGCGCGGCGCCGACCAGGACCGCCAGCGCGCGCGGCGCGATCCGGTCGCCGAGCAGGACGTCGCGGACGGTGAGCTTGGGTGCGGGGGGCGCCGCGGCCACCGGCGGCGTCGTCAGCGCGGCCGAGCCGAGGCTGACCGCGGCATCGGGATCACGCCACGGATCGGCTGGTGCCGTCGGCTCCGGGCGGCGGGGTGCGTCGCCGTCCGGGTCACGCTGGATGGACTCGACGGCGTCGTGCGGCCGGCCGAACGCCTCGGCCAGGACCGGGTCGGGCGGCCCGATCGTCAGGGCGGGGTCGTGGCCGGCGTCGCGGTCGGGGGCGAAGGACTCGCTGGTACCGGCCGGGCGACCGAACGCGGCGGCGGACGCCGGGTCCACTGCGGGTCGGTAGAGCGGGCGGGGCGCGAGGCGCGGCGGGGCGGAGTCCGGCTGGGTCGAGTCGGAGTTCACGCGGACTCGCGTCCCTCGTTGGCGGCAGTCACGTGTTCCAGTATCACCGACGCCGTCACATCGGCGAGCACCGACGCGGACAGGGATGAGGTCAGCGGAATCGGCGCCAAGTCGGCAGCGAGTAGGAGTTCATCCGCGCGGACAGCGCGGCGCGCCGACGTCCGAACGGGGAGTCCGCACCGGGCCGGCCGTCGGGCTCGGCGTCCGCGGGCGGGGTGCACATGGGGATCTGGCTGAGCAGTCCCAGCAGCCCGCTGGGCATGCTGATCTCGGCCGAGCGGCGCAACGCCACCCGGGCATGCTGCTGCGCGTCCACCGCGGCCGCACACTCCGGGCACTCGGCGATGTGCTGGGCGGCCCGGAGGTAGGCATTCATCTGCAGTTCGCCGTCCACGTACGCGGCGACGGCCTCGCTGGCCAGATGCTCGGTGGAACTGAACTGGCGCCGTCGGCCTGCCTGCGTCATCGATCCCTCCTGCACCTTCACCGTGTGGTCACCGCCGATGTACCTGTCCTGCCCGCGGCCGCAGCCGAGGCTGACAGGTGGTCCCGCAGCGCCTGCCGTCCGCGATGGATCCGACTCCGTACGGTACCGAGCTTCACGCCCAGTGTGGCACCGATCTCCTCGTACGACAGGCCCTCGATGTCGCAGAGCACGACGGCGGCACGGAATTCCGGGGCCAGCGAGTCGAGCGCGTCCTGGAGGTCCGGGTCGAGGCGGGCGTCGTGGTAGATCTCCTCGGGGTTCGGCCGATCGGAGGGCACCCGCTCGTAGTCCTCGGGCAGCGCCTCCATCTTGATCCGGTTACGGCGGCGCACCATGTCGAGGAAGAGGTTTGTCGTGATCCGGTGCAGCCAACCCTCGAACGTGCCGGCCTGGTAATTCGACAGCGAACGGAATACCCGGATGAATGTGTCCTGGGTGAGGTCCTCCGCGTCCTGGGCGTTCCCGGACAGCCGGTAGGCCAGTCGGTAGACGCGATCGCCGTGTTCACGGACCAGTTCGTCCCACGACGGCATGGCGGACTGGCCGCCACTCGCGTCGAACGCGGCCGTGCCGCGCAGGTCGGCGGACTCGGCCGATTCGAGCAACTGGGCCGGATCGGAGAGCTTGTCCAGATCGGGGAGCTGGGCGGATGCGGCGGCGAGGACGGGCTCGGCGTTGATCATCGAGATGTGGTGGACCTCCTGCTCAGGACAGCTGGCGGCAACTACGCGACACACTTTCGACGCGTAACGGGTACAACGCCCGGGTTGTCCGGAATGTTCCCCGTCGCGACTTCACGTTCGTAGCTGCCACCGATGCGGTCTGGTGATCTCGTGACGGGTTCAGCCTTTCGTACCCGGATGTGCGCGCACTATGAGCAACCTGAGCGGGGCCTGAGAATCCGCCGTACTCGCGCGCCTGTGCCCGGCGGCGCCGCGACGGCGATAGCCTCGACATCGTGCAGACCAATGGCGACCAGATACTGGCCCACACCGAGGACTCCGTCCTGGAGGACGAGGTCCTCCTTTCCGCCCGCGAACGGGCCGAGGACCTGGGCGGCGATCCCGTGCCGGCGTCTGTGGGCGCACTGCTCAGCCTGTTCGCGCAGATGCTCGACGCCCGGACCGTGGTGGAGATCGGCACCGGCGCCGGCGTGAGCGGCCTGTGGCTGCTCGACGGCATGCGTGCGGACGGCGTGCTCACCACCATCGACGCGGAACCCGAGCTGCAGCGCGCCGCCAAGGACGCCTTCCGGTCCGGTGGCATCACCTCCTCCCGGACGCGCCTGATCAACGGCGACGGCCTGGAGGTGCTGCCGCGACTCGCCGACGGCGCCTACGACCTGGTCTTCGTGGACACCTCGCCCGCCGATCACCCGCGCTACGTCGAGGAGTGCGTGCGGTTGCTGCGCCCCGGCGGCGTGCTGGTGCTGCACAACGCGCTGTACGGCGGCCGGGTGGTCGATGTGACGGCCCGCGACGCGACCACCMTCGCGGTCCGCGCGGCGGCCCGCGCGATCGCCGAGGACGACCGGCTGACCAAGGTGCTGCTGCCGGTCGGCGACGGAGTGCTCTGCGCCTCCCGCGGCTGACGCATTTTGACGTTTCCTTGACGGGCCGACCCCTTGCCGCCCGATTGAACGGGCGTTTAGAGTTTTGAACATGCGTTCAATGAACGTCGACCCGCAGGCCCCCAGCCGGGACCGGACCACCCGCGCCCGGATCCGCGACGCCGCGATCGCCGTGTTCGGCGAGCAGGGATTCTCGACCGGGGTGCGTGCGGTCGCCGCGGCCGCCGGAGTCTCGCCCGGACTGGTCAACCACCACTTCGGGTCCAAGGACGCGCTGCGGGAGGAGTGCGACGCCCACGTCCTCGAGGCCATCCGGGTCGCCAAGACCGAGTCCCTGACCAGGCCCAGCGCCACCGGACTGCTGCAGCAACTCGCCGAGGTCGAGGAGTACGCGCCCCTGGTTGCCTACCTGGTGCGCAGCTACCAGGCCGGTGGCTCACTGGCGCGGTCGATGTTCGAGCACCTCGTCGCCACCACCGAGCAGTACCTGGCGGACGCGGTGGCCGCCGGCACACTCCGGCCCAGCCGGGACCCGGCGGCACGGGCGCGCTACCTCGCGATGCAGAACATGGGCGGCACCCTGCTGTTCCTGCAGATGCGGGGCGAGCACGAGGACCCCGTCGACTGGGGGCGCGCGCTGCGCGACCTCACGGACGAGATCATGTTTCCCGCCCTCGAACTCTTCACCGAGGGCCTGTTCATCGACACGACCTTCTTCGACACAGTCCTCCAGCAGCGCTCCGAATCCTCGACAGACGCCGAAACCACAAGCGGTACAGCCTCTTAGGAGAATCGATGACTGGAATCATCGAAGTCCACGACCTGCACAAGCACTTCGGCCAGGTGCACGCGCTCGACGGCCTGGACCTCACCGTCGGCGAGGGCGAGGTGCACGGCTTCCTCGGGCCCAACGGCGCCGGGAAGTCGACCACCGTCCGGGTGCTGCTCGGAATCCTCCAGGCGACCTCCGGGACCGCCCGCGTCCTGGGCCGCGACCCGTGGGCCGACGCGGTCGACCTGCACCGCGAGATCGCTTACGTGCCAGGCGACGTCACCCTGTGGCCCTCGCTGTCGGGCGGGGAGACGATCGACCTGCTCGGCCGGATGCGGGGCGGCATCGACGCCTCGCGGCGCGCCGAGCTCATCGAGCGGTTCGACCTCGACCCGCGCAAGAAGGCGCGGACCTACTCGAAGGGCAACCGGCAGAAGGTGTCCCTGGTGTCGGCCCTGTCGTCGAATGCGCGACTGCTGCTGCTCGACGAACCGACGTCCGGACTGGACCCGTTGATGGAACAGGTCTTTCGTGAGTGCGTCACCGAGGCGGCGAGGCGCGGCGTCACGGTGCTGCTGTCGAGTCACATCCTGTCCGAGGTGGAGGCGCTGTGCCAACGGGTGACGATCATCCGCGCCGGCCGGACGGTCGAGAGCGGCGCGCTGGCCGACATGCGCCACCTGAGCCGCACCTCCATCAGCGCCGAACTGCTCGGTGACCCAGGAGATCTCAGCCACCTCACCGGCGTCGAGGACGTTTCCCTCGACAATCACACCCTGCACTGCCAGGTCGACAGCGAGCACCTCGGCGAACTGATCCGGGTCCTCGGCGACACCGGCGTGCGCAGCCTGGTCAGCAAGCCGCCGACACTGGAGGAGCTGTTCCTGCGCCACTACGAGATCGACGCAGCGGCGGGGGTCGACGGCCCCGAGACCAGTGGGGAGAAGGTGTCGGCATGACCACCGCCACGATCGCCGGCCGGCGCCCGCCCGCGGCGGCCCCGCGGCGAGCGTCGAACTTCACCGGCACCTTCGCACTGCTGCGACTCGTCCTGCGACGAGACCGGATCGTGCTGCCGCTGTGGGTGCTGTTGCTGTCGCTGCCGCTGGCGTCGGTGTACGTGGGCAGCATCGAGAGCGTCTACCCCTCCGAGGCGGACCGTGCGTCCTTCGTGGCCACGATCATGAGCAGTCCCGCGCAGCGCGCCATGTACGGCGCGATCTACAACGACAGCCTGGGCGCGGTCGGCATCTGGAAGGCCGGCATGTTCCACACCCTGATCGCGGTCGCGGTGATCCTGACCCTGATCCGGCACACCCGAGCGGAGGAGGAGTCCGGCCGGACAGAGCTTCTCGACTCCACCTCCGTCGGCCGGTACGCCGGCCTGACCGCCGCGTTGACGGTCGCCTTCGGCGCCTCGATCGCGACCGGGCTGATCGGCACCGCCGGACTGCTCACCACCGACGTGCCGCACGCCGGCTCGCTGGCCTTCGGTCTCGCGCTGGCCGGCTCCGGGATCGTGTTCACCGCGGTAGCGGCGGTCGCCGCCCAGCTCAGCACCAGCGCCCGCACCGCCCGCGGCATCGCGTTCGCCGCGCTCGGGGCGGCCTTCGCGCTGCGGGCCGTCGGCGACGCCGGCTCGGGGGCGCTGTCGTGGCTCTCGCCGCTGGGCTGGTCCCTTCAGGTGCGCCCGTACGCCGGCGACCGCTGGTGGGTGCTGCTGCTGCACCTGACGGCGACGGTAGCGCTCACCGCGGTGGCCTACGCGCTGCTGCGGCGGCGTGACGTCGGGGCCGGGTTGATCGCCGAACGTCCCGGGCCGCCCACCGCGTCGCCCGCCCTGAGCGGCCCGTTCGGCCTGTCGTGGCGGCTGCAGCGGGGCGCGCTCGTGGCGTCCACCGTCGGAATCTGCCTGTACGCCCTGCTGATCGGCAGCGTGGTGCACGGCATCGGCGACGAGATCGGGGGCAGCGACGCGATCCGGGACATCGTGAACCGGATCGGCGGATCGCAGGCCCTGGAGGACTCCTTCGTCACCATCGCGTTCACCATGCTCGCGGTCGGCGCTGCGGCGCTGGCGATCTCGTCGGCGCTGCGACTGCACGGCGAGGAGGTCGCGCAGCGCGGCGAGGCGGTGCTCTCCGGCGCGGTCGGCAAAACCCGTTGGGCCGCAAGCCATCTCGTGCTCGCGATCGCCGGTCCGGCCGTGGCGATGCTGGCCGCGGGACTGGTGGCGGGGCTGGCCTACGGAGCCGCGTCCGGCGACGTCGGCGGCACGCTGCCCGGCGTGCTGGCCGCCGCCGTGGTGCAGCTGCCCGCGATCTGGATGCTCGCCGCCGTGACCGTCGCGCTGTTCGGGCTGGCTCCGCGCTTCACACCGGTGGCGTGGGGTGTGCTGGTGGCGTTCGTCGCGCTGTACCTGCTCGGGTCGATCTCCGGCGTCCCGCAGTGGGTGCTCGACCTCGAGCCGTTCACCCACACACCCAAGCTCCCGGGCGCCCCGTTCGAGTTCGCACCGGTGGCGTGGCTGCTGCTGATCGACGTGGCGCTGATCGCGGCCGGGCTGGTGGGACTGCGCCGACGGGACCTGCGGACCGGCTGACCGGGTCCAGATCCCCCGCCCTAGATCCAGACGCCCTTGCCGATGGCGACCACGCCGCCGGCACTGACCGCGAACCGCTGACGGTCCCGCTCGAGGTCGACGCCGATGATCTCGCCCTCCCCCACCACCACGTTCTTGTCGAGGATGGCGTGCCGCACCACGGCACCCTTGCCGACCCGGACGCCGGGCATCAGCACGCTGCCCTCGACGGTGGCGCCGCTGTCGACCATCACGTTGGAGCTGAGCACCGAGTTGCGCACCGTCGCCGCGGACAGGATGCACCCCGCACCGACCACCGACTCCTGCGCCAGACCGCCCTGCACGAACTTGGCCGGCGCCAGGTTCTCGGCCGCGCCGCGGATCGGCCAGCGCCGGTTGTAGAGGTTGAACACCGGGTGCACGGAGACCAGGTCCATGTGCGCCTCGTAGAACGCGTCGATGGTCCCGACGTCGCGCCAGTAGCCGCGGTCCCGGTCGGTGGCGCCGGGCACCACGTTGTCCTTGAAGTCGTAGACCGCGGCGTCGCCGGCCGCCACCAGCGCGGGGATGATGTCGCCGCCCATGTCGTGGTCGGAGTCGGAGTTCTCCGAGTCCGCCCGGATGGCGTCCACCAGCACCTTGGTGGTGAACACGTAGTCGCCCATCGACGCGAAGGTGACGTTGGGGTCGTCGGGGGTGCCCGGCGGGTGCACGGGCTTCTCCAGGAACTGGGTGATCCGCCCCGACTCGTCGCTGTCGATGCAGCCGAAGGCCGTCGCCTCGCTGCGCGGCACCCGGATCCCCGCGACCGTCACGCCGGCGCCGGAGTCGATGTGGTGCTGGACCATCTGTTCCGGGTCCATCCGGTACACGTGGTCCGCGCCGAACACGACGATGTACTCGGGGTCCTCGTCGTACACCAGGTTCAGCGACTGGAAGATGGCGTCGGCGCTGCCGGTGTACCAGCGCGGGCCGAGCCGCTGCTGGGCCGGGACCGGGGTGATGTACTCCCCCGCGAATCCGGACAGCCGCCAGGTCTGGGAGATGTGCCGGTCCAGGGAGTGCGACTTGTACTGGGTCAGCACGCAGATCCGGAGGTAACCGGCGTTGACCAGGTTGCTGAGCACGAAGTCGATGAGCCGGTAGGCCCCACCGAACGGCACGGCGGGCTTCGCCCGGTCCGCGGTCAGGGGATGAAGACGCTTCCCCTCGCCGCCGGCGAGCACGATTCCAAGCACATGCGGCTGGCTCCTCACACTGTCAACCTATCGGCACCGCCCCACCCCCGCTACCGGGACCCGCCCGAGGCTCCGCCCGAGAGCGACCCGCCCGGGTCCGGGACACGCCCGAACCGCCGCGGTCCGGAGCGGTGGCCGTCCCCGGCCGCGGCGGCTACGTTTAGCCCGTGCGCGTGGCAATGATGACCAGGGAGTACCCACCCGAGATCTACGGCGGGGCCGGGGTCCACGTCACCGAGCTCGTCGCGCAGCTCACGCGGCTCTGCGAGGTCGACGTGCACTGCATGGGCACCGCCCGCGAAGGCGCCGTCGTGCACCAGCCGGATCCGGCTCTGGCGGCGGCCAATCCCGCGCTCGCGATGCTCTCCGCCGAACTGCGGATGGCCGCGGCCGCGGCCGGGGCGGACGTGGCGCACTCGCACACCTGGTACACCGGCCTGGCCGGGCACCTCGCCGGCGAACTGCACGGGATGCCGCACGTGCTCACCGCACACTCGCTGGAACCGCGTCGGCCGTGGAAGGCGGAGCAGCTCGGCGCCGGCTACCGGATCTCGTCATGGTCCGAGCGCAACGCCATGCAGTTCGCCGACGCCGTCATCGCGGTGAGCGAAGGCATGCGCGCGGATGTGCTCGACGCCTACCCCTTCGTCGACCCGGATCGAGTGCACGTGGTGCGCAACGGAATCGACACCGACGTCTGGTACCCGGAACCGTCGGGCCGGCCCGGCTCGGTCCTGACCGACCTCGGGGTGGACCCGGACGCCCCGATCGCCGTGTTCGTCGGCCGGATCACCCGGCAGAAGGGACTGCGCCACCTGATCGCGGCGGCCCACGACTTCGACCCGGCCGTGCAACTGGTGCTGTGCGCGGGTGCGCCGGACACCCCGCAGATCGCCGCCGACACCGAACGCGCGGTCGCCGAACTGTCCCGCGCGCGGGGCAACGTGCACTGGGTCCGGGAGATGCTGCCCACCGCGCGGGTCCGGGAACTGCTCTCCGCGGCAACGGTGTTCGTGTGTCCGTCGGTGTACGAGCCGCTCGGCATCGTGAATCTCGAGGCGATGGCCACGGAGACCGCGGTGGTGGCCTCGGACGTCGGCGGCATTCCCGAGGTCGTCGTGGACGGCGTCACCGGCCGCCTCGTGCACTACAACTCGTACGAGCCGGAGGCGTTCGAGCGGGCGCTGGCCGCGGCCGTCAACGAGGTGACGTCCGACCCGGTCGCCGCGGCCGAGATGGGACGCGCCGGCCGCAGGCGGGCCATCTCGGACTTCTCCTGGGCGCAGATCGCCCGTCAGACCCTGGCGGTCTACGAGGCGGCGATCGGGCACTACACCGGTCGGGTGCCCGCCGGTTACGCCGTCCGGTAGGTGGAGACGGTGACCGACGCGGTCACCACCGCTGGCTCGGGCAGCCGCGCGATCCGCTCCGCACGCACCCTGTCGTCGAGGTGCCGCGCCGACGGACCCATCGCGACGAGCGACTCGATCTCGCTGTGGGTCAAGGTCATCGGATAGTCGACGGAAACCCGGTCGACCCGCTCGAAGTGCCCGGCCATCGAGGCCCCCAGCCGGACCGTCTTGTTCTCGTCCACCCGCACCAGGCCCAGCATGTCCACCAGCTCGTGCTGGTGCCGGTCCGTGGGAGTGAGCACCACCAGTACGCCGTCGGTCCGCAGCACCCGCCGCAGTTCAGCGGCGTTGCGCGGGGCGAAGACAGAGAGCACATGGCTGACCGCGGCGTCGAGCACCGGCAGCTGGGTCCAGATGTCGGCGACCACGGCGCCGACCCGGGGGTGCGCCCGGGCGAGCCGGCGAGCCGCGGGCTTGGAGACGTCGAGCCCGATGCCCCGGGCCCCCGGCAACGCGTCCAGGACCGTCGCGAGGTAGTGCCCGGTGCCGGCACCGACCTCGAGCACCGCCGGCTCGGCGACGGCCGTCGCGGCGCAGGCCGACGCGACCGCCTCGCGCAGCGGGTCGAAGTGCCCGCCGTCGAGGAACTGTCCGCGCGCAGCGATCATCTCGGCGGTGTCCCCGGTGATCTTCGAGGCCCCCGGCAACAGGCTGACGTAGCCGTGTCTCGCGACGTCGAAGCTGTGCCCCCGCTCGCACAGCAGGGTGCGGTCCACTGGGTCGAGCGAGCTGCCGCAGTGCGGGCACGCGAGCAGGTCTACGACATCGTCGAGCATGATCGAAACTCCTTGGATCGGTGACTCCGGCTGAGCGACCACCCGACTGCGCCCACGACGAGGCCCCGCCTGCCGGGGACGGCGTGCGGGGCCTGTTGCACGTCGAGTGTCGGTGCAAACCCGCACCGACCGCGAAGCAGCTAGCTGGTGACGTTCTTGAGTTCGTCCCCCAGTGCAGCGGCTTCGTCCGGGGTCAGTTCGACGACTAGCCGACCTCCACCCTCGAGCGGAACCCGCATGACGATCCCTCGTCCTTCTTTGGTTGCTTCGAGGGGACCGTCACCGGTCCGGGGCTTCATGGCCGCCATTACCTGCTCCCTCCAGATCTGCGCCGCCCTGCTCTGCGCCTAGGCTTACCGCCGGTCCCGGCGGATTTTGCCGGGTCGACAGACATATTCTTCCCTATCGTCCGATTCGACGGGAACCTGAGGCTCCCAAACGGCCTGCGGGCGGCCCGTCCAGCCGCCCCGGGGGCCTCCGTCAGCGCCTCGGAACCCAGCATTCGTCGAGGTGGTCGTCGACCATCCCGGTGGCCTGCATCAGCGCGTATGCCGTGGTGGGACCGACAAACCGGAAGCCGCGGCGCTTGAGTTCCCGGGACATCGCGGTGGACTCGTCGGTGATCGCCGGGACGTCCTCGACGCTGCGGACACGCCGACCCCGAGGCCCGGGCGCGAACGACCACAGCAGCGAGTCGAGGTCCGTGTCGGTCAGCGCCAGCACGGCGCGGGCGTTGCCGATGCAGGCGTCGATCTTGGCCCGGTTCCGGACGATGCCGGGATCGGCCGTCAACCGCGCGACGTCGTCGGCGTCGAAGCCGGCCACGGCCTCGACGTCGAAGCCGGCGAACCCGGCCCGGAACGCCTCCCGCTTGCGCAACACCGTGATCCAGGACAGCCCGGCCTGGAAGGCCTCGAGGCAGATCCGTTCGAAAAGCTCGTCCCGGCCGTGCAGCGGGGTTCCCCACTCGAAGTCGTGGTAGTCGCGGTAGAGCGTCGAGCCGGGGGCGTCCACAGCCCAGGGGCAGCGAATCCTGGTGTCGGGGCCGAGATCCGTGTTCATTGCTGGGCCTCCTCGCCCACCTGGCCCGCCTCCGACGCGGCCTCCTCGGGCGCCTGGGGCACCGTGCGGGCCTGCGCTAGTTCGCCGCGCAGGGCGTCGATCTCGGCAGCCAGCCGGTCCAGCGCCCAGTCCACCTCGCTGGCCTTGTAGCCGCGGGCCGTCTGCTGGAAGCGCAGCGCCCGGACGTCCGCACCCACGACGTCCCGGGCCGGCAGCATGGTGGCCGTCGTCCCGGCAGGCAGCGGCGCCATCTCCTCGCCGCGACCGAACACCGACGTCGCCACCAGGAACAGGACGCCACCGACGAGCGCCATCACCAGTAGGTAGAGCAGCACCGTGAACATGACCCGATCTTGTCACGGGCCGCCGACATCGCGACCGCCGCGACGTCGCCGCACGCCCCGACGGGCGCGCCTCACGGACGGGTCAGGGCCGCAGCGTGTTCATCGGTGGCCGGTCCTCGAGGGACACCTCGGTGGTCACCGGCAGGAAGGAGTCCCCCTGGACCGGGAACTGGGTCAGCCCGGCCCGCGAGTCCTCGATCCCGAACCGCCCCAACATGGTCCCGATGATCTGCCGGCTCATCACGCCCAGCTCCAGCAGCGGCCGGTTGCGGTGCTTGCGGACCCCGAGGTTCACCTGACCGATCGCACTGAGGCCGAGCCGGTCGTAGGTGTCGAGCAGCAACCCGATCTCGACGCCGTAGCCCGGCGCGAAGGGCACGGCGGAGAGCAGCTCCCGGGTGCCCGCGTACTCGCCGCCGAGCGGCTGCAGCACCGCCGTCAGCTCCGGCCGCATCGCCGCGAGCATCGGCCGCGCGACCAGCTCGGTGACCCGGCCGCCGCCGTTGGCGTCCTCGGTGCCGCTGAGCCGCAGCGGACGCCGGTAGAAGCCCTTGACCAGGTGGATGCCGTCGACGGTGAGCAGCGGGCCGAGCAGCTTCGGCACGAACTGCGGGTCGGGGTTGATCAGGTCGGAGTCCACGAACGCGATGATGTCGCCGGTGCTCGCGGCGATCGAGCGCCACAGCACCTCTCCCTTGCCGGGTGCGGGTGCCAGCTCGGGCACGGCCTGTTCCCGGCTGACGACGGTGGCACCTGCGGCCGCCGCCCGTTCCGCGGTCTCGTCGGTGGAGCCCGAGTCGAGCACGATCAGCTCGTCCACCAGCCCGCCGAGCAGCGGGTGGATCGAGTCCACCACCGCGGACACGGTCTTCTCCTCGTTGAGGGCTGGGAGGACCACCGAGACGGTGCGGCCCCCCTTGGCGGCCTCCAGTTCGGCGACCGTCCACTGCGGGTGGTCCCAGGTGTTCGCCTCGGACCAGACCTGCGCGCCCGTCGCGCGCATGATGCTCATGCCAGGCCCCGCACGGTGCGGGCGGGCGCCCGGGTGCCGACGATGGACGCGACCATGTCGACGACTCGACGGGTGGAGGCAACCTCGTGGACGCGGAACACCCGGGCACCGTTCGCGGCCGCCAGTGCTGTCGCTGCCAATGTGCCCTCCAGCCGCTCGGTGAGTTCGACCCCTAGAGTCTCCCCGACAAAGTCCTTGTTGCTCAACGCCATCAGCACAGGCCATCCGGTCTTAACCAGATCGTCCACTCGACGCAACAACTCGAGGCCGTGGAAGGTGTTCTTGC
Organism: Rhodococcus sp. P4_F5; assembly: GCF_056401315.1. Classification (NCBI taxonomy): domain Bacteria; kingdom Bacillati; phylum Actinomycetota; class Actinomycetes; order Mycobacteriales; family Nocardiaceae; genus Rhodococcus; species Rhodococcus sp. P4_F5. The sequence continues at coordinate 28,780 of NZ_JBFUJP010000055.1, forward strand.
CGAAATCGTGGGTCGGGTCGATGAGGATCCCGTCCGCCGGGACGCCGAGCGCGCGGGCGCGTTCCGCCGCACCGACCACCTCGGCGACCACGTCCGCGACCACGTCGTCGTACCGCACCCGGTGCGGCCGGGTGCGGGGCACCGCTCCGCCGGTGTGCGAGCACACGTAGCCGGCGCCCAGTTCGGCCGCCACCGCGACCAGCTCGCCGTCCGCGCCCGCCCAGGTGTCGTTGATCAGGTCCGCGCCGGCCGCGCAGGCCAACCGGGCCACCGACGAGCGCCAGGTGTCGACCGAGATCAACAGGTCCGGGTACTGCGCGCGGATCGCCTCCACGAACGGCACCACCCGTCGGATCTCCTCGGCCGAGTCCACCTCGTCGCCCGGTCCGGCCTTGACTCCGCCGATGTCGACCAGGTCGGCCCCCTCGGCCACCGCCCGGTGCACGGCCGCCATCGCGGCCACGTCGGTGAACGTGGCGCCGCGGTCGTAGAACGAGTCCGGAGTCCGGTTCACGATGGCCATCACCAGGGCCCGGTCGGTCGCCACCGGCTTGCCACACAGGGTCGGCAACGGCATCGGCGGCATATCCGGTCGCTGCGCAGGCTCCGCTCCTGGCGAATCCAGTCGCTGCGCAGGCTCCGCTCCGGCGGTCTCGGTCATGGCTTCATACTGACACGACGCCAAGTCGGCCTGACACGACGCCGAGTCGGCGATCCCCGAGGCACCACCCGTCGCCGCGCGGACCCGCGCGGCGTCAGCGCTCGCAGCCGTCCAGTGCCGCGGCGACGGTGTCGGTGACCCGCAGCGAGTCCAGCGCGCGCTGCTGCACGAAGCCGCCCGCCCGCAGCCCGTCCAGCCAGCTCAGCAGCCCGGCGTAGTGTCCGCCCGGATCCAGCATCACCACCGGCTTGTCGTGCATGCCGAGGTAGCCGGCGGTCCACGTCTCGAACAGTTCCTCGAGAGTGCCGATGCCGCCGGGCAGGGTGATGAACGCGTCCGCCCGGTCCTCCATGATCTGCTTGCGCTGACGCATGGTGTCGGTGACGATCAGCTCGTCGGCGCCGGTGTCGGCGACCTCCCTGTGCACCAACGCCTTCGGGATGACCCCGATCGTCCACGCGCCGGCCTCACGGGCCGCGGCCGCCACCGCGCCCATCATCGAGACGTTGCCACCGCCGGAGACCAGTTGCAGTCCGCGGCGCCCGATCTCGGTGCCCAGCTCCGCGGCCAGCTCCAGGTAGGAGTCGTCGACGGGACCGGAGGCGCAGTACACGCAGATCGCGCGGCCGAGCGGCCTCACCACTCCTCCTCGATGCCCATCAGCTCCGCGGCGTCGACCCCGTGCTGCGACTCGACGACGATCCGCACGGCCTCGTCGATGCTGTCGGTCACGTGCAGCAACTCGACGTCACCCTCGGAGATCTTGCCGCTGCCGAGCATGGTGTTCCGGATCCACTCGACCAGTCCGGACCAGTACTCGGTGCCCAGCAACACGATCGGGAAGCGGGTGACCTTGCCGGTCTGGACCAGGGTCAGCGCCTCGAACAACTCGTCCAGGGTGCCGAATCCACCGGGCAGACAGATGAACGCCTGGGAGTACTTGACGAACATGGTCTTGCGGGCGAAGAAGTAGCGGAAGTTGATGCCGAGGTCGACCCACTCGTTGAGGCCCTGCTCGAACGGCAGCTCGATGCCGAGCCCGATCGAGTAGCCACCCGACTCGCTGGCACCGCGGTTCGCGGACTCCATCACGCCGGGCCCGCCGCCGGTGATGACGGCGTACCCGGCCTCGGCGAGCGCGGCGCCGAGTTCACGGCCCGCGACGTACTCGGGGTGATCGGGCCCGGTTCGCGCGGAGCCGAACACCGTGACGGCCCGGGGCACCTCCGCGAGCGCGCCGAAGCCCTCGACGAACTCGCTCTGGATTCGCAGCACCCGCCACGGGTCGGTGTGCACCCAGTCGGTCGGACCGCGCTGGTCCAGGAGCCGCTGATCGGCGGTGCTCGACCCGGACTTGCGGTCGCGGCGCACCATGATCGGGCCGCGATTCTTCACTGTCGCGCTGGGCCTTTTGGCCCCCAGTGCATCCTTCTTCGCGGGCCGTCCGGGTGTCTTGTCGGGTGCCATGTGGCAAGGCTAACGGGTGTGCGGCGATGCGACCGACGGGACCGGATCCAGAGCCGTGACCAAGGTCACCGGGTAACGAAATTGCAAACCTATTTAGCCTTGGTTAAGTTTCCCGCGGAATGGATCTCGCCGCTCGAGCGCTCCGCGCGCCCGAGAAGCCGGGTCGAAAAGTCTTGTGAGGGGAACGATTTGATGCCCAACAGCCTGTCCGGCCTGCGCCGCGGCACCCGTATCGCCGGTTTCGGCGCCGCAGCAGCCCTGACGATCGGCCTGCTGTCCAACAGCGTCGCCGCCGCCGACACCTTCGTGCCGCTGCCCGACGGATCCAAGGACGCCCCCGGCGCCGTCATCACCCGCACCGACGAGAGCGCTCTCATCTCGCCGTCGCTGGCCAGCAACGGCGCCGGCCGCACCGCGTGGGTCTCCGGCACCATCACCGCCGACGTCACCGGAATCACCAAGGAGACCGAGGCCGGCCCGACCAACGGCGCCGCGGGCAGCCCGGGCACCAACAACTCCTCCACCCACGGCGTCTCCCGCATCAACACCGGCTACATCGTCGGCTGCCAGGTCGACATCACCGGCCTCAGCGGCTCCTTCGGCGGCGGCATCAGCCTCGACGGCCCCTCGATGTCCGGGTCGCTGACCGTCCCGATCTCCGCGGGCCAGGTCAAGTTCGTCAACGTCGTGGGCAAGGACCTCAAGAAGAACGGCAAGTACTCGGTCCAGTACCAGGACACCCARCTCGAGGTGCAGAACTGCGGCGGCTACGCCCAGGCCCGCGCGTACACGGTCGTCGAGATCGTCGGAGACAACTACTCCAAGACCACGCTGTACGGCCACCCCTTCAGCATCGGCTGACCTGCGCCCGTCGTTCTGCTCGCGTACGCGACCCAACACCTCTGTAAGGGAAGTCCCATGAACATCAGCAAGACCGGCCTGCGCCTCGCGGCCGTCGGCGCGGCGACCACCGTCGCCCTCGGCTTCTTCTCCGCCGGCGCCGCCAACGCCGACACCTTCACCGCGCTGCCCGACGGCGAGGTCACCAAGACCCTCGTCGACGGCACCGTCGTCAAGATCACCCGCACCGGCGAGTCCGCGAACGTCTCCCCGTCGATGGGCTCGACCCCGCTGCACCGCAACGCSTGGGTCTCCGGCCGCATCGGCGCCGAGGTCACCGGCCCGAACGCCAAGGGCGGCAGCATCAACGTCGGCTACGTGGTGGCCTGCCAGGCCACCCTGGGCGCCAAGGGCGGCGCCGGCGCCGGCGTGACGTCCGACTGGGAGGGCACCGGCAAGGTCGACACCAAGGCCTCCACCGCCACCGGAAGCGTCACCGTCGGCCCCGGCCAGGCCGCCAACTACCGGATCCTCGACATCGAGAAGGCCGACGCCTACGGCGCCGAGAGCCACACCGGCGCGCACTCGTTCAAGGGCACCAGCGGATCGGTCACCTACGCCGACTCGACCATGGCGGTCAACGGCTGCGCCGGCTACGCGCAGGCCCGCTCCTTCGCGACCGTCACGGTGAACACCGACACCGTCACCAGCACCACCACCCTGTGGGGCCAGCCCTTCAGCATCGGCTGAGACAGCCACATCCGTTCCGGCCCCGCCTCGTTCACCG
>NZ_JBFUJP010000056.1:0-31545 GCF_056401315.1 Rhodococcus sp. P4_F5
TCCGAACCCCCGGAAGCTAAGCCCTCCAGCGCCGATGGTACTGCACTCGACAGGGTGTGGGAGAGTAGGTCACCGCCGTACATATTTTGCGAATGCCTCGCATCACGACTCCTTATCGGGGTTGTGGTGCGGGGCATTTCGCGTTTCCGGGGCCGGCCGGCCTTTAGGTGCGCACTCGGCAGCGGGCCGGGGCCCGACGACTGTGACGGTACGCACGGATACGAACGGTTCCGGTGGCGTTATAGTTGCGTAGTGCAACACGAACCGGCCGGCGCTGTCGCCGCCGTACACGAAGAGATCGTTCAGCTGGTCCGGCAACTGATGACCGGAGACCGTCCCGAGGAGGGGACGCCGACCTTCGCGCAACATTCGGTGCTCGCATACATCGCCCGCAATGCCGGCTGCCGCGCCACCGAGATCGCCGACGCCTTCGGTGTCCACCGTTCGACAGTCTCGCGCCAGGTCAGGGTGTGCGTGGAGTCCGGCTGGGTCCGTTCCGAGCCTGGTCCGATCCGCAGCGGACACCCGCTGTGCGTCACCGATGCCGGCGCGAGCGTCCTCGCGGAGGCGGACCGTCTCCGGCGCGCCGAGGTCGACGAGCGTACCCGCTCGTGGTCGGATGACGAGACTGCAGAGTTCGCCCGCATGCTCCACCGGTTCCGCCTCGGCTCGCCCACGGCAAGTCCCACCCCGTCCACACCACCCGAGACCGTCGGAGATGACACCAGTGCGTGAGTACAAGTCCAACGCCACCTTCACCATCGCCGACGACGATGCCATCGTCCACACGGTCTTCACCCACGCCAGCAGGGACCCCGAGCTGGTCCTGTTCTCCCGGCCGGTCGGCGAGCAGTGGGCGGACGTCACCGCCGCGGAGTTCGAGCGACTGGTCACGGGGGTGGCCAAGGGCCTGATCGCGTACGGCGTCGAGCCCGGCGATCGGGTGCTGCTGCTGTCCGCGACCCGGTTCGAGTGGACGCTGTTCGACTTCGCCATCTGGGCGGCCGGCGCGGCCTCGGTGCCGATCTACGACTCGTCCTCGCCGGATCAGATCGCCTGGATCGTCGAGGATTCCGGCGCGAAGGTCGCGATCGTCGAGACTGCGGCGCACGCAGGCTCTTTCGACGCTCCGGCCGTGCGACTGCTGCAGATCGAGGACGGCGCGGTCGAGGCATTGGTGGCAGCCGGACATGCCGTCGACGACGACGAGGTTCGTCGCCGCGTCGACGCGATCCGCGCCGACGACCTGGCGTCGCTGGTGTACACCTCGGGCACCACGGGTAGGCCCAAGGGCTGCGTCCTGACGCACCGGAACTTCCTGTCCGAAGTGCGGGGCATCCTCTCCGCCTCCATCGGCGAGGTGGCGAAGCCGGGCAACCGGATGCTCACCTTCCTCCCCCTCGCCCACGTGCTGGCCCGGGCGGTGTCGCTGGCCATGTTCGAGGCGGGCGGGGCGCAGGCACACTGGTCGAACTTCGGGACGATTGTCGGCCAGTTCGCCCGGTTCCGTCCGCACACGATTCTCGGCGTGCCCCGCGTGTTCGAGAAGGTGCGCGACGCCGCCGCGCAGTCCGCGGCCGACGGCGGCGCCGTGAAGAAGGCGGTGTTCGCCTTCGCGGAGTCCACCGCGGTGGAGTACAGCGAGGCGCTCGACCAGGGCGGCCCCTCGCTGCTGCTGCGGCTCAAGCACCTGGTCGCGGACCGCCTCGTCTACGCCAAGCTCCGCGCGGTGCTCGGCGGCGAGTGCTGGTGGGCGATCTCCGGCGGCGGCGCCCTGATGCCGCGGCTCGGGCACTTCTACCGCGGCATCGGGGTACCGATCTTCGAGGGCTACGGGCTGACCGAGACCACGGCCGCCCACTGCGTCAACGTGCCGGGTGCCCAGGAGATCGGCAGCGTCGGACAGCCGATGGGCGRCAACAGCGTCCGGATCGCGGCCGACGGCGAGATCGAACTGGCCGGCGGCGTCGTGTTCGGCGGCTACTGGCGCAACGAGCTGGCGACCGCGGACGCGTTCGACGGCGACTGGCTCCGCACCGGCGACCTGGGCGAGCTCGACGACGACGGCTTCCTCACCATCACCGGACGCAAGAAGGACCTGCTGGTCACGGCCGGCGGCAAGAACGTCTCGCCCGGACCGCTCGAGGATCGGATGCGCTCGCACGCACTGGTCTCGCAGGCCGTGGTGGTGGGTGACGCCCGTCCGTTCATCGCTGCGCTGATCACGGTGGACCCCGAGGAGTTCGGCCGCTGGCGTACCGCGCACGGGAAGGCAGACGGCGAGAGCCTCTCCGACCTGCGGCGGGACCCGGAACTGCTCGCAGACCTGCAGAGGGTCGTCGACGACGCCAATTCCACTGTCTCGCACACGGAGGCGATCAAGAAGTTCGTCGTGCTGCCCCGCGATCTCACGGAGGAGGACGGCGACCTCACCGCGACCCTGAAGATCAAGCGCAACGTCGTGTCCGAGCGGTTCGCCGAGGACATCGACGGGCTGTATCGCTGATTCGCGGGACTGGTGCCGGCCGAAGATCATCCCGGACCGCGCCGTGAGCGTGCGGTCCCGCGCCGGCGTGGGGCCGACACGGGACCGCGGCTACACGGTGCCGGCGGACGCGAGGGTGCAGAGCTCGCCGAGGTCTGCCACGACGGCATCGGGTTTCGCAGCCGCCAGCAGGGCAGCGGACTGGTACCCCCCGGTGATCGCCACCGCTCGGTAGCCTGCCGTTCGGGCGCTGTGCATGTCGTACGCTGTGTCGCCGACGTACAGTGCCCGTGCCCGCTCCTCGCGGCGGCTCCGCAGGAACGCGGCCTTGTCGGCGACGCCGGTGGCCACGAAGTCGAGGACGTCTCCGAGACCCGCGCGCCGCACGTCCGACTGCACTGCGGCCGCGCCCGCCGCCGACGCGACGCCGAGCCTGGCACCGCGCCCGCGCAGTTCGACGAGGACGGACCGGGCGGCAGGGCGGACGGGTGCCTCGGCCTCCATGGCCGCATTCCATTCGTTCTCGGCCGCGGCGGCGTCGGTGGATGCGACACCCAGATCGGTAAGCCATTCCCGCAGTGGCAGGGTGAAAGTCGCGCGGAACTCATCGATGTCGAGCGACCGCTGACCGCGCGCGGTGAGCACGGTGTTGGTTGCCCGCGCCGCCCGTTCGGAATCGTCCATGATCGTGCCGTTCCAGTCGAACACGATGAGGCAGTCGTTCAGGTCCTCGGTCACGCGCCGACCGCCAGATCCGTGTCGAGTCGGTCGACGGTCTCGTCGGCCGACCCGAGCACACGGCCGGTTTCGCCGTCGAAGACGTGCAGATCGCGTCCCGCGCACCCGACCCGGACCACCGTGTCGACGGTGACTGGGAGGTCGGGGTGGACCCGGGCACGGATCGGTTGACCGATGAGGTCCAGGTGCACGATCTTCGACGGTCCCTCGTGCTCGACCACGGTGACGAGGGCGTTGAAACCCCAGTCGTGGCTCGCGCCGACGATGAGCTGCTCGGGTCGGACGCCGAACACCAGCGAGGAGACCCCGGTTCGGCATCGAACGGTGCCGAACGGGGTGTCGGTGTAGTTGCCCTTCGTCTCGCCGGTAACGAGATTCATCGCCGGAGAGCCGATGAATCCCGCGACGAACGTCGACATCGGCCTGCGGTACAGGTCCTGCGGCGTACCCAGCTGCTCGATGCGGCCCTTGTTGAACACGGCGATGCGATCGGCCATCGCCATGGCGTCGTTCTGGTCGTGGGTGACGTGAATCGAGGTGGCGCCGGTCTCGCGCAGCAGCGCGGCGATCTCCGCGCGCAGCGACAGGCGGAGCTGGGCGTCGAGACCCGAGAGCGGTTCGTCGAGCAGCACCACCCGGGCCTGGCGGGCGAGTGCTCGGGCGAGCGCCACCCGCTGACGTTGCCCGCCCGACATCTCCCTMGGCCGACGGCCCAGCAGCGCGGTGATGTCCATGCGCTCCGCGACGTCGCGGGCCCGGCGCAGGGATTCCGCTTTGCCGAGCTTCAGGCCGTGTCGCAGCCCGAGGGTGATGTTGTCCAACGCCGTCAGGTGGGGGTAGAGGGCGAAGTGCTGGAACACAATTGCGACGTCCCGCTGGTGCGGCGGTAGCCCCGACTGCGGCGCGCCGCCGATGGTGATGTCGCCCGAGTCGGATTCCTCGAGCCCGGCGATGGTCCGCAAGAGCGTCGACTTGCCTGAACCCGACGGACCGAGCACGACGAGGCTCTCCCCGGCGGCGATCTCGATGGAGATGTCGTCCACCGCGGTGACGTCGCCGAAACGCTTGACGACCCGGTCGAGGGTGATTGCGCCGTCGGCCATGTCAGTTCACCGCCGAGGTGATGCGACGGACGGTCTCGGGCACGACGGTGTCGACGGACTCGCCGCCCACCAGACGCTGCACCATGTCCTGCATGAACTGATTGGCCTTTGCGGTGCCGTTGCCGTGCCAGCCGCCCCACGGGGTGGGCGTGCCCTGGTACTTCCAGGAGTAGCCGAGCTGCGAGCTCGCGGCGGGGTCGGCCGCGAGCGTGGCGGCAGCCTGCTTGTCTACCGGGATGTAGCTGAAGGTCTTCGAGCTCGCGGCGATGACCTCGGGATCAAGCATGAGACCGATCAGCTCGTTGCCGTACGCGGCCTTGCAGCCGTCCTGTGAGAGCACCATCCAACCGTTGCCACCCGCGGGCAGCGACGCTGCGCCTCCGTCGGGGATGGGCATGTCGGTGACCGTCCAGTCGAAAGCCGAGCCGACGGTCTTCTGCACAGCCGCGGCAGAGGCCGGGGTGGAGATCATGTACGCGAGCTTGCCGGTGTTGAACATGGTCAGAGCATCCGCGGAGCCGATCGGATCCTGCAGCTTCTCCTTGCCTAGGCTCTCGTAGACCGACACCGACTTGCGGCCCTCCGGGGTGTCGAAGCCGGGCTTACCGTCGGCCTCAACAAAGGTGGCGCCGCCGCTCTGGATGAACGCCTGCGCGACCCAGTCGGCAATACTGTCGCGCGGAATCTGCACGGGCGCAGAACCATTGGACTCGCGGATCTTGCGAGCGTCTTCGATCAGCTCGCCGTGGGTGGTGGGTGCACGGTCGATGCCGGCGGCCTTGGTGATGGCGGTATTGGTGTACAGAACCGGAACCGAGACCTGGAACGGAGCCACGTAGGGCGTGCCCTCCACGGATCCGATGTCGAGGAAGCGCTTGTCGTAGCTCTCACGCAGCGCCGACGTGTCAATCGGCACGGGCTGGTACTTGTCCACCCAGAACCGAACCTGGCCCAGACCGAGCATCGCGACATCGGGCCGCGAACCTGCCGCAGTATCCGCGACAATCTGCTGCGTCAACTGGTCGTAACTGGTGTTGGCGGCAGCCGGCTTCAATTCGACGGTCAATCCCGGGTACTTCGATTCCATGGCGGTCTTGGCGATCTTCGCGGCCTTGTCGCCCTGCTGCGCGTACTGTGCGACGAGCGTGACGCCTTCCGGCTTGCAGGAATCGAGGGACGCCGCCGCGGCGGCGGTCGACTGATCGCCGCTATTGCCGCCGCAGGCGGTCACCAGCAGCGTCAGGCTCAGGGCCCCGGCGGCCAGTGCCGTGCGGGAGATGCGAGTGGACATGTGTGCTCCAGACGTGTGGGGGTGAGGGGAGGGATCGGAGGTCAGCCGGGCAGCTCGCCGCCGGCGATGCCGGCCACGAAGCGGCGCTGGGCGAGGAGGAACAGGGCGACGATCGGCGCGGTGACAATCACGGCGCCGGCCGCCAGCGCGCCGTAGTCGAGACCGGTCTCGGCCTGCTGGAAAGTGGCCAGGGCCAGCGGAGGAGTGAACAGCGCCTCGTCGCGTGCGACCAGCAGCGGCCACAGGTAGTCGTTCCAGTGCACGAAGACCGAGAACACCGCGAAGGTGGCGATGGCGGGCGCGGCGGACGGCACGACCACCTTCCAGAGGGTGGGCAGCGTGCGCAGGCCGTCGGCCTTGGCCGCCTCGAGTAGCGCGTCGGGGATGGTCATCATGTGCTGACGGATCAGGAAGATACCGAACGCGCTGGTGGCGAACGGCGCGACGAGCGCGGTCATCGTGTTCGAGAACCCAGCCGAGCCGATCCCGAGATAGAGCGGCAGCGCCGTGGCCTGCGTCGGAATCAGCAAGCAGGCCAGGGTGATTGCGAACATGGCCCCGCGTCCACGGAACGGTATCTTCGCGAACGCGTAGGCGGCGGGCACACAGGTCAGCAACTGCAGCAGCAGGATCGACAGGGTCACCACCGCGCCGTTGAACATTGCGGTTCCCAGTTTCGCCTCGGTCCACGCCCGCGAATAATTGGTCAGGTCGAACGAGTCCGGCAGGGGCGAGATGCCGTCGATCATGACGGAGTCGGGGCTGGCTACCGAGGTGCGGATCATCCAGTAGAACGGGAACACCGCGATGGTGCAGGCGGTGACGATGGCACCGATGCGGACGATGCGCCACAGCATGTTGTCGGACGGCATTCGGGTGGTGGCCGCGCGGGCAGCGGTGCGGGTAGTGGTCATCGGGTGCCTCCAGAGAGCGAGCGACGACGCAGGACGCCGATCAGCACGAGGACGATCAGCAGCAGAGTGGACAGCGCGGCGGCCTGGCCCAGTTCGAAGTACGCGAAGCCGAGTCGCCACGTCATCGTCAAGGCGGTCTCGGTGGCACCGAGCGGCCCGCCCTGAGTCATGACGTTGACAGTGTCGAACACCTGCACAGACTGGAGCACCAGCATCACGGTCGCGAAGATGGTGATCGGCTTCAGGAGCGGGAGCGTGACCAGGCGCAGTTTCGCCCACCCGGTGATGCCATCCGCGGCACAGGCCTCGGTGACGGAGGTGGGGATGCTGGTCAGGCCCGAGAGGAACAGGATCATCGCCAGCGCGGCGCAGCGCCAGACGCCCACCGCCGCAATCGTGGGCAAGGCGTAGGTGCTGTCGCCGAGGAAGTTCAGCGGGCCGATGCCGATCATCGCGAGCAACTGATTGGCGAAACCGCCGTTGAGCGCGAAAATCCAGCGGAAGACCACGGCCATCGCGACGAGGTTGGCCGTGAAGGGCAGGAACAGCATCGTCTGCACCCAGCGGCGACCACGGGCGAGGGAGCTCGCCAGCAGCGCCAGGCCCAACCCGATCACAAGGCTCGGCACGATGGTGAACGCGCAGTAGAGCACGGTGTTGAGCAGCGACTGCCGCACCGCGGGGTCGGAGAACAGCGCGATGAAGTTGTCCATGCCGACCCAGGTCCACTGGACGCCGTCGGTGATGTCGATGTCGAAGAAGCTTCCGACCACCGCGATCGCGCCGGGCAGCAGTGTGAACACGCCGATCAGGATCATCGCCGGGGCGACAAGCCCCCAGCCAACCCGCGAGGATCGGTTGAGACCGGTTGTGTGAGGACGTTTTTCGTCGACGACCACCCGGGTGTCCGGCAGGGTATCCGTCATAGCGGATCCGCCGAGGCATCGCAGACGAGATCGAGCGCAGCGCGGTCGAAGGCGAGCACTCCACCATCGGTGTCGACGGCGTAGATCGCGTCGGCGGTCGCGACCACGGTTGCCGCGACAGGCACCCCGGTCTCGAGCCGTCCGCGCCGGCGCCCGGTGGCGGCGGTCAGAACGTGGATCCCACCATCGAGGGTGGGCACCAGCAGCAGGTCGTCTACCAGCGTCGGGCCCGCGAACAGCACGTGCGGATCCCGCTGGTAGCTCGACATCGGGAACGGCGCGGTGCCGCTGATCTCCGTCGACCACACCACCTCGCCGCTGTCCCGGTCCAGCATGAGGACACCCGCGCCGGCGTCCACGACGGCGATGCCGTGGACGGTCGATACCGGCACCGCCGGGTTCCACGGCAGGCTCATCGGGCGTCGCCACCGGCCAGCGCCGGAGCCGGCGTCGACCCGGGCGAGCACGCCGATGCTGGAGACGAAGAGGTCACCGGACTTCTCGTCGAACAGCGGGGTGCCGACCGAGGTGTCCAGGGCGCCGAACGCGTCGCCGACCGGGCGTTCCTGAGTAGAGCTGGGCCAGCGAGTCGCGCCGGTGCGCAGGTCCAGGCCGACGAGCGACTCCGGAGTAGGCCAGCTGCCGACCACCACGGTCGCGCCCGCCATCACCGGTGCCGCGTGGTCGACGATCGTCTGATAGCTCGAGAGGTCCGTGCGCTCCCACAGCTGCACGCCGGTGTCGGCGTCGAGGCCGCGCAGATGCGACATGTCACCGACGACGACGACGCCGTCATGCACCAGAGGATCGGCGAATGCGAACAGTCGCAGTGGATCTGGGGACGGACTGCGCCACACCTCGGAACCGTCGGACAGCCGCAGTGCGACGGCGTCTCCCGAAACCTCGACGGCAATCGCGGTCTGGCCGTGCACGGCGGGGGTGCCCTTGACCGAGGAGGCCATCTCGGCTCGCCAGCGCAGCGCACCCGTGTAGGCGTCGATCGCCTCCACGGCGCCGCGGGCACGGTCCTCGTCCTTGACCGGGGCGAGCACGAGGCTGCCGACGACGCGGACCGGTGAGCGATGCGCGCCGCCGTCGAGCTGATGCCGCCAGCGGGCGGCGGACGGTGCCACAGGCCTAGTCTCAGGCATGCTGAAAGTGCTGCGCTCCAATCCATTTCGATCCAGCGTCCGGGTGTCGAGCGAGATCTGCTCGCCGTCCCAGAGCACCACCCGGAAGGACGGTGGGCTGAAGTCCAGGCCGGCGAACAACGGCGTCGGTGTGTTGACGTGCAGGGTGCCGTCGATCCGCACCACCCGGGAGGTGTGTCGGTGGCCGGAGAAGGTGGCGATCGGCTGGGAGGGCAGACCGTCGAGGATCGAGTGCCACGGCTGGTCGTGGCTGAGCAGGATCCAGGGCGTGCCCCGTGGAATCGACTGCAGGTCGGCCCGGATCCACGCATCCTGGATCTCGTGGTCGATCCCGAGCTCGTGGGTGTGCCAGTCCAGGGCGACCACGTGCAGCCCGGGCAGGTCGAAGGAGTACCAGCGTGGCCCTATGTTGCGTTCGTAGGCGGAGGGGTCCGCGGTGTGGATCGAGTAGTTGTTGCGACTGACAACCCGTTTCATCGATCCACCCATGTGGTCGTGGTTGCCGGGGAGCAGGTGCACCGGAAGCGGGCTCGCGCTGACCGCGGCCTGGAGTTCGGCGTACTCGTCGTCGATGCCGCGATCGGTGAGGTCGCCGGTCGCGATGACCGAGCTCAGCCCCGGGACCGTCTCGGCGACCCGCCCGAGAAACTCGGAGAACAGTGCCTGCGATCCGAGTTGGGTCGGCTGCGGGTAGTAGGGCCCGCGTCCGAGGTGGGTGTCGGAGATGTGAATGAACCGGTGCGGGAACAGGTCCTGGTCGGGTTCGAGGACGAATGTCACGTCCTCGGCGGTGGACGGGACAAACCAACGCGGGCACGACCAGCCCGCGGGACGGGTGACGAAGACGAACGGGCCCAGTGGGGTGATGGTGAAGCTTCCGTCGTGGGCAGTGGAGGTGACGCTCACCCCGTCGCTGACAAGGGTTCCGGGGCTCGGTTGCCCGGCTGCGGACATGACTCGACCACGCATGGTCGTACTCCTTACTCGACTGTTGGGAAAGTCAGATGCGGTGTTCGGTGATGACGTCGCTCGCGGCATCGAGTGCGCGCTGCGCCGAGGGATGTCTCACCGCGATCGCGACGAAGAGGGCGTCAAGGACGGCGAGATGTACTATGCGGCTTGCCATTGCCTCGACCCGATAGGTGGTCTCCTTGCTGCCCGCGACCAGTCGGTGTTCGACGATTTCGGTGAGTGGGGAGGAGACGAAACTGGTCAGTGCGACCGTCGTTGCGCCACCGGCGACGGCGGTGCGCATGACGTTGAGGGTTTCGGTTGTCGATCCGGTGTGGCTGACGGCGAAGCACAGGTCGTCCGGCCCGAGCATCCGCGCGGTGACGTGTTGCACGTGGGCGTCCGGGGTGAAGGTGGCGTCGAGTCCCAGGGTGGTGAGGCGGTAGGCGATGTCGGCGGCGAGCGGCGCCGAGGTGCCGACGGCGGCGAACACAATTCGCCGAGCGCGGATCAGGCAGTCGACGATCACCTCAGTCTGTGCCGCATCGATCGACCCGCTTGACTGCATCAAGGCAGATCCGCTGGACTGCAGTACTTTCCGAAGAATTTCTTCTGCGGTGTCGGACTCGGTCACCTCCTCGGGCAGGCGTGCGGATTCGGGAGTTACCTCCCGGGCCAACTTCAGTTTGAGGTCTTGGTAGCCGCGCAACCCGAGCCGCTGGCAGAACCGGACGACGGTGCCGACAGAGGTCTGCGAGACGGCGGCGAGATCGCTGACGGAGATCTCCATGACGCGGGCCGGGGTGGCGAGCACGAAGCGGGCGACCCGTTGCTCAGCGACGGAGAGTCCCGCCGACCGCATGCGGATCTCCTCGAGCAGGACCGACGGGGTGGCAGTGTCGGCCGGCGCTGCGATTTCTGGCATGACCGAAAAGGTAGGAGGCCGTTGTGAATCGGCGGCGCTGCCGAGGTTAACGGTGGAGGAACACTCCAACTACGACGAGATGGTGGAACATGCCTCCAGGGGTCGCGGTTACGTCGCGACGACGTCTCGTCACCACAGCTCGTAGCTGCCGTCCGAGACGGTGAATCCGTGGTCCTGACGCTCACAAGTGACGCCGGTCCGCTCGTCCACCGCGCAGGTGAACCCCTGGATCTTCAGGGTGCTGCCGTAGGGGAGGGCACGGGCGGGGCCGTCGAAGCGGTGGAATGCCGGATCGCCGAGGTGCACGAATTCGCCGGCGCCGTCCGACGTCACCCGGACGGCGTTGGGCGCGAGCGGTGTTCCGTCCGCCCCGAGACGCGGCACCCGTGGCGCGCCGGCGGGAAAGGCGCCGTGGCAGCCGGCGACCGGGGTGGCCGCGGTGATGATCGCGCACTCGAACTTGGTCGAGGGACTGGTGAAGTAGTACGTCCCGGTCTGCTCGCCCGCGTAGTCCGCGACCTGTGCCGCAACGGGGCTGGTGGTCGGCGCCACCGTAGTGGTCGAGCGCGGGGCGGCCGACGTGGTGGTGGGGCCGGTGTCGGTGGTGGTGGGAGGGACCGGGATTGGAGGATCTCCGCCGGAGTCGTCGCCGCATGCCGACACCAGCATCGATGCGGCCAGCGCCGCCAGTACCCACCCGGCTCGAGTAACACCCATGGCCGCCATCGTAGGTCCGGCTACCGGTGGGCCTCGAACTGCTTCACCGCCCGCCACAGCGGCGAGCCGGGTGGCAGTGCGCCGTACCGGCCGCCGGCCGCGCGCCGGGCCCGGTCGGCCGGTGCGGGGAACTGGGGCTACCCGAACTCTGCCCGGAACGCGGCGACCAGGTCCGGCAGCACGGCGACGGCGGCGTCGGGGCCGGCGTCCAGGGCCTGCAGCGCGACCACCACGTCGGTGACGCCGAGAGCGATCTGGGCCGCGGCATTCGCGATCGTCGACGGCAGGTCGATTCCGCCGTCCGGGTTCCGCTCGACGGTCAGGCGACCACGCACCTGTAGTTCCGCAGGGTCCCGACCGGCCGCGGTGAAAGCGTCGTGCAGCAAACCGATTCCGGCGGCGAGGTCGTCGTTGGTGGCGCCCATGATGGGAATCCAGCCGTCGCCCCAGGTGGTGAGCCGGCGCACCACCGGCTTCGACAGGGTGCCGGACACCCAGACCGAGATGCGCCGTCCGGCGGCTGGGCGCGGGGAGCAGTAGGCCTCGGAGAACGAGATGCCCGGGCGGTCGACCGCCGCCGGTGCGCGGTCCCACAGCGCGCGGCAGACGGCGAGGGTGTCGTCGAGGAGCGGACCACGCTTGGCGAAGTCGAGCCCCGCGGCCTCGTACTCCTTTGCCTGCCAGCCGGTCCCGACACCGAGGTCGAGGCGACCGCCGGACAACAGGTCCAGGGTGGCGGCCGCCTTCGCCAGCATCGCACCACCCCGCAGGGCCGCGATGACGATGCCGGTGCCGAGCCGGATCCGGCTGGTCTGGCCGGCCACGAGGGCGAGCACGGTCATCGGCTCGAGCCACGCGGCGTCCGGGTCGGTCGGGAAGGGACCCCACGAGTAGGCGCTGGTGTCCGGGCCCATCACCACGTGGTCGGTGACCAGCAGGCGGTCCACGCCCGCGGCGTCGGCCGCGCGGCACACCGCCAGCAGGTGCTCGAAATCGTCGGTGGCGAGCAGGTTCCCGAAGTTCGGGACGTTCAGGCTGAGCGTGGGCACGACAGTCCTTCCGAGGTGGTTCACGGGTTGAGGGGGCGGTTGGTCCAGCCGCCGGCGGCACGGGGCACCCAGCCGCCGGAGGCGTGGGTGCCGCCGTCGACGTGGATCGTGCTGCCGGTGACGAACCGGGACAGGTCGGAGGCGAGGAACAGGGCCGCGCCGGCCACGTCCTCGGGTTGGCCGGGGCCGCCGAGCGGCGACCAGTTCGGCCACAGCGCGCGCTGCTCGGTCGGCACCAGTTCGTCGTAGGGCACCTGCACCGACTCGATCAGGTCCGGCGCGACGGCGTTGACGCGGATCCCGGCCGGCCCGACCTCGGCGGAGAGCGACCTGGTGAACTGCATGAGCGCGGACTTGTAGGCGGAGTACACGGTGTGCCCGGGCATCGCCCGGTGCGCCTCGACGGTGGTGAGGTTGACGATCGACCCGCCGCCGCGGTCGGTCATCCCCGGCAGCACCGCGTGGGTCAGTCGCAGGGCGTGGCCGAGGTTCACCTCGTGCAGGTCGTGCCACAGGTCCGGGCTGTTCGCCGCGAAGCAGTGGGGCGCGCGCAGGTAGTGCCCGACGTTGTTGACGAGGATGTCGGGGCGGTGCGCGACCAGCGGGCCGTGCGCCGACGCGTCCCGCACGTCGCAGCGCACCGACACGAGCGAACCGCCGGCGGCGGCGTCGTAATCGAGGTCGCCGACGGGGTCGACGTCGGCGACCAGCACGTGCGCCCCGTGGGCGGCGAACGACCGGGCCACGGCCGCGCCGATGCCGGCCGCGCCGCCGGTCACGACGGCGCGGCGGCCGACGAGCATGGCGCCTGGAGTGAACGCGGGGCGAGATGACATGGGAGTCATTTCACGCTGTCGGCGGCCGGGACTGTGAGGGGAGTCTCGCCCAGCGGGAGGACGGCGTCGGCTGGGGAGGGTTTCCGCTGGTGGGCGGCGTGACGGGGATGTCGGTGCAACCGAGATGTCACCCCGCCTTGGTACGTTGGCGGAGGATCGACAGTGGAGCCAGGCGAAGGACCAGAAAACTTCCCCAGCCACCAGGAGGCGGCCGTGCGGACCGAGCTGGACACGAGCGCGACAGGCGAGCAGACGTTGACCGTCCGGACCCGGGACGGCGACGTCCGCGGCTACGTCGACGGCGGGGTCTACAGCTGGAAGGGCATCCCGTACGCGTCGGCCGGCGCGGCGCGGCGATTCCGGGAGGCACTGGCGCCCGAGCCCTGGGAGGGCGAGCGGGACTGCCGGGAGTTCGGCCCGACCGCGCCGCAGGCCCGGGCGATCCAGGTCCCGATGGAGCCGGGCATCGGAGCCGACGAGGACTGCCTGTCGGTCAACGTGTGGGCGCCGCGCCCGGACGGCACACCGAGGCCGGTGATGGTGTGGATCCACGGCGGTGCCTACTGCGTCGGTGCTTCCTCGCAGCGGCTCTACGACGGTCGTCGCCTCGCCGAACTCGGCGACCTGGTGGTGGTCACGCTCAACTACCGGCTCGGGGTGCTCGGCTTCCTCGATCTGTCCTCCTTCTCCGACGGCGACCGCCACTTCGAGACCAACGTCGGGCTGCGCGACCAGGTGGTGGCGCTCGAGTGGGTGCGTGACTGCATTGCCTCGTTCGGTGGGGACCCCGGGAACGTGACGCTGTTCGGGGAGTCCTCGGGCGCCGGGTCGGTCACCACGCTGATGACCTCGCCGCGGGCCGAGGGGCTCTTCCATCGCGCGATCGCGCAGAGCTCGCCGGCCACGTCGGTGTACGGCGCGGACCGGGCGGCGAGCGTCGCGGCCCGGTACCTGGAACTGGTCGGGGTGGACGCGGCGGACGCCGACCGGCTCTTCGAGCTGCCGGTCGAGGACCTGATCGCGGCGGGGGACAAGCTGCTCGGCACGGTCTCGACCTCGGTCCCGGGCACCCTGGCGATGGCACCGGTGGTCGACGGAGACCTGGTGCCGCGGTACCCGGTTTCGGCCTTCCGGAAGGGATTCGCGCACCGGATCCCGCTGATCATCGGCACCAACAAGGACGAGGCGTCGTTGTTTCGTCTGTCCCGGTCACCGATCATGCCGGTGACCTCGGACGCGGTGAACCAGATGTTCACCGCGATCGCCGCGGACCATCCGAACCTGCCCGCGATCCGGGTGGCCGACATCATCTCGGCATACCCGGACTGGTCGAAAACCAGTGGCGTGCTGGCGGTCTCGCGGGACGCGGCCTTCCGGATGCCGTGCCTGTGGATCGCGGACGCGCACAGCCGGCACTCGCCGACCTGGGTGTACCGCTTCGACCAGGCCACCCCGATGCTCCGCGCCGCACGGGTGGGCGCCACCCACGCGACCGAATTGCCGTACGTGTTCGGCACGTTCGGCGCCTTCGCGCCGGACCCGACGTTCTGGCTGGGCGGGCGGAAGGTCGCGCTGGAGGTGTCCGGGCGGGTGCAGCGGCGGTGGCTGGCGTTCGCGCGGTACGGCGTGCCGGCGGCGCTGGACGCCTCCAAGCACTGGGCGCCCTACCGCGAGGAGGACCGGGCCACCCTGCTGATCGACAAGACCGACACCCTGGCCAGTGATCCGGACCGGGGGCTGCGCGAGGCGTGGGGCGAGCGGGTGATGGCGTTCCGTTGACCTCGCCGGACGGGGTCGCCGCTCGCCAGGTGAAGTAGCGTCGTACACATGAGCAAGATGGACGAGGTCGGCGAACGCGAGTCGTGGCGCTGCTGGTTGTGTGACGAGCCGGTGGATCCGGACATGTCGGTCAACGACCCGCGGGGCCCGAGCATCGACAGCATCAACACGGCAAAGAAGGGCAAGGGCGGGCCGGAGCGCCTGGCGCACCGCGCCTGCAACACCAAGAAGGGCGCGGTGAAGCCCGTGGTGCCCTGGTCGGACGCGTTGTTCGTGATCGATCCGGCGCCGATCATCGGCGTGGTCGAGCAGCTCACCCGCAAGCCGGGTCGGGTGGCCGTGGCCCGCTGCCCCTCGAAGTCCGACGCGCAGGACGCCTCCGACTGGCTGCTCGACCGGCTCTCGCGGCTGGCGCCGGAGCTGACGCTCGAGACGAAGATCGAGCCGGGCGGCGGCGGGTTCCTTCTGGTCGTCAGCCGCTGACCCGAACCATTTGGCCGCGGCCGGACGCCGGCGACTCACTCTCGGTACGAATGGACGACCTCGGATTCGACAACCTTCGCGTCGAGTTCGCGCAGCGCGGGCAGGCCGAAGCAGACCGCCGCGATTCCCACCACCGGGACGGCGAGCACGAAGAACGTGGTGCGGATGCCGACCGAGTCGATCAGCGGGCCCGCCAGCAGGTAGCCGAGCGGTCCGGCCGCGTACGCCGTCGAGGTCATCACGCCGACCACCCGGCCGCGCATGTGCTCGGGGCTGCGGGTCTGCATGGCGTAGTTCGCGATCGGCCCGACGGGGCCGAACACCAGCCCGACCATCAGCGCCAGGGTGAGCAGCACCCACAACGGGGGCAGGAACGCCATGCCGACCATGCACAGTCCCAGCGCGGTGACGGCCAGCAGCATCAGCGTGCGGCGGCGGACGTGCGCGGCGAGCGCTCCGTAGGCGAGCGCGCCGATCACGCCGCCGACAGCCATCGCCATCAGCACCCAGCCGAGTTGTGCGGGCTGGTCGAGTTCGGTGAAGTACGCGGGGAACAGCACGCTCTCGACCGGCATGTACAGCGCGACGATGGCCATGTCGACCAGGGCGAGGGTGCGTAGCAACCTGTTGTGCCAGACGAACTTCAGCCCGTCGAGGGTCCCGGTCCACATCGACTCCGGCCGGGTCTCGCGGTCGGGCTTCCCGGCGCCGTCGAGGCGCAGGAACGCGATGGTGACGATCGACGCGAGGAAGCAGGCCGCGGTCACCCACAGGGTGTTCACCGCGCCGACCGTCGCGATCAGCACGCCGCCCACGCCGGGACCGATCAGGTACGCGACGTTGTAGTTCGCCTCGTACAGGCTGTTCGCCCGGTCCAGCGACCAGCGGGCCTCCTTGGTCGCGGCCGGGAGCATGGACTCGCGGGCCGCGATGCCGGCGGGGTCGAAGGTCGCCCCGAGCGCCGCCAGGGCCGCAAGCACCGGCACCGACAGGCCCGCCGTCGCCGCCATCAGCGGGATCAGCGACACCGAGACCGCGGACAGGAAGTCGGAGACCAGGGACGTGCGACGGCGGCCGAACCGGTCCACCACGGTCCCGGAGAACAGGCTCGACAGCAGCAGCGGCAGGGTGGCCGCACCCGCGACGATCGCGGCGTCGGTGGCCCGGCCGGTGCGCTCGAGCACCAGCCACGGCAACGCGACGATGGTGATGCCGTTGCCGGTCGCCGACAGCAGCGTCGCCAGGTTGATCAGGGCCAGCGGACCGAACCGGCGGGCGGCGGTGGCCGTCGTCGCAGTCATGTCAGGGTTCCTTCAGGACGGGGGAGACATGACCCGACGCTAGCGGTCCCACCGCGGCCGCGCGACCGACTTTTCGTCAGTGCGTATCGGGCTGCACACCGAGCCGTTCGCACGCCGCCTGGTAGAGCGCGACCACCTCCGTACGGATCGAGCCGCGATCGGTGACCGGGCCCAGCCACGGCACCCGCACCGTCGTCTCGACGCCGTTCACCTCGGCCGCCCACTCGCCGGCCTCGGTGTCCAGTCCGGTCATCCGGGCCGCGGTCGCGGACGGCTCGCCGAAGGCGCGCACGATGAGCAGGTTGTCGGCGGTGTGGTCGCCGTTCATGTGGCCGGTGACGGCGGCGATGACGGAGTCGTCGAAGGAGGTCATGGTCGGAGCCTAGGTCGGTGCGGGCCGCGGACCCGCACCGACCTCGCCTGCTACAGCCCGCACAGACCCTGGCTCAGCCGTGCCGGCGCAGCGCTGTGCGGGTCGGGACCGCGATGGCGACCAGCCCCAGCAGGACGGTGGTGCCGACGATGGCGGCGTAGACGGCGGGGGAGACCGTCGGCACCGGCTGCCCCGACACCCCGATGCTGACGCCGACCAGCGGCGGCGCCGCGATCGCGGTGCCGACCACCGACGCGATCGCGGTCACCATCACGGCCTCGGTGCGCATCATCGCCCGCACCTGCCGCCGGCTCGACCCGACCATGCGCAGCAGCGCGAACTCGCGGCCGCGTTCGGCGGTCGCCATGACCAGCGTGTTGACCACCGCGACCGCGAGGTACGCCAGCAGCACGGACAGCGCGATCAGGCTGGTCCAGGACTGCGCGTCCCGTTCGGCCGCACCGGCGGCGCCCAGCCCGTCCCGGTCGGTGGTCGCGAATCCCGCCGCGGTCAGCGCCGCGTCCACCTCGGACTGCCGGCCCGCTTCGGTGCGGACGAGCACGTAGTCGTCGAGGCCGTCGGTGGTGTGGGCGCGGACCGTCTCGTTCGCCAGCGTGACGTCGCCGAAGCCGAGGCCGCGCCCGTAGGTGGCGACCAGCGTCGGCGCGATCGGGGTGCCGTCGCCGAGGCGCAGCGGAACCGCGTCGCCCACCCGCGCGCCCGCCGACTGCGCGGCATCCACGCTCAGCGCCACCGTGTCCGGGCCGGTGAGGCCCGCGATGTCACCGCTGACCACCTCGAGGTCCATCGTCGGCGGAGTCGACGCCGGGTCGACGCCCTGTACCGCGTACGGCAGGGTGCTGGCGGTGTCGCCCTCCTGGCGGGTGAAGTACGCCTGGCTGCGGGCCACCGGATTTGCCGCCTGCACCCCGGGTGTCCGGGTGATCTCGTCGACGGTGCCGGGGGCCAGGCCGCCCGCCACGCCGGTGACCAGGAGGTCCGCGGTGACGCCCTCCCTCGACTGGACGCCGGCCTCCGCCGCCACCGTGCTCTGGACGAAGATCTGCACCGACCCGATCGCGATTGCCAGGGCGAGCGGGGTGATCGCGGAGGCGAGGCGCCGGGCGTTGCCCCTGGTGTTCGCGGCCGCGAGGAACAGCGCCGGTGACCCCGAGCGGCGCAGCGGGCCGCCGAACAGGGCGATCGCACCGGTGACCAGCCGCGGTCCGAGCAGCGCCGCCGAGATCATCAGCAGCACAGCCGAACTCCCGGCTCCGGCCAGGGCCGCCTCGCCCGGCACCACGGCGGGCAGCAGCGAGACGGTGAGCCCGGTGACGCCGAGCGCCAGACCGGTGACCAGCCGTCCGCGACCGAGCCTGGCCGGGGTCGCCGACGCCTCCTGCAGGGCGTCGACCGGGTTGATCCGGGCCGGCCTTCGCGCCGCGACCGCGGCGGCCACCCGCGCGGTCGTCACGCCGAGGATCACCGCCGCGAGCGCCGGCAGCGGGCTGTAGGCCAGGGCGAAGTCGGCCGGCAGGATTCCCGCGCCCGCGAACCGCGCCCGCAGCCACCCGGCGAGCAGGAACCCGGGGACAGCGCCCGCCGCGGCGGCGACGCTCGCGACGAGCATCACCTCGCGGCCGACCAGGCGGTGGATCTGCCCCGGCGTCGCACCGACCGCCCGCAGCAGCGCGAACTCCCGCCGGCGCTGCTGGATCGACAGCGACAGGGTGCTCGCCACCACGAACATCGCGATCATCACCGCGGTACCGGCGAACGACGCGCCGATCATCGTCAGTTCCGTTCGTGCGCCGCCGGAGTCGAGGAACTCGGCGTCCCCGCGGGCCCGGCCCGTGTACACGTCCACCTCGGGCAGGCGCTGGCGGATCGTGTCGGCCAACGCCGCCGCCGAGGTGCCGTCACCGCCGGTCACCCCGACGGCCGCGACCCGGTCGGGGCGCGGCGAGAGCGCGGCAACCCGCTCGTCGGTGAGGAAGACGTGTGCGGCGCGGTCGGGGCTCCGCCCCGCGCTCGCCGCCGCCACACCGACCACCGTGTAGTCGGCGGTGATCCCGCCGTGCGCCAACGGAACCCGGTAGCCGACGCGGGCCGGCTGGGCGTCGTCGACGACGACCTCGCGCGGGCCCTCCGGCGCCCGACCGTCCCGAATCTCGTACGGCGTCAACGCCGCCGAGCTCCAGCCGTGGGCCTCGACCGGCCGGCCGGACCAGATCAGCGGGACCGTGGCGTCGGCGACGGCCCGCGCCACCCCGGGAATCGTGGCCAGGTCCGCGGCGGTGCCAGCCGCCAGCGGCGCCCGTTCCGCGAACGGCTGGTCGACCTCCTCCCTGACGTCGAGGCTCTGCCGGCCGCCGACGACGACGTCGGCGCCCGCGTACCGCTGGGGCTCGACACCGCCGCGAATCCCGGACTCGATCAGCACCCCCAGCCCGGTCACCAGCAGCGCCGCGAAGAACACCGCGACGAACATGCCGGCGAACCCGCCGCGATGGCGCCGGATGTTCGCCCCGGCCAGCGTCGTGATCGACGACCTCCGCACGGTCACCACTCCCCGAGGTGGGTCATGTGGTCGGCGACCTGCTGCGCGCTCGGGCGGTCGAGGTGACCGACGAAGCCGCCGTCGGCGAGGAATAGCACCCGGTCCGCGTGGGACGCCGCGACCGGGTCGTGGGTCACCATCACCACGGTCTGGTCGAGTTCGCGGGCGGTGCGGCCCAGCAGCTCGAGTACCTGCCGGCCGGTTCGCGAGTCCAGCGCGCCGGTCGGCTCGTCGGCGAAGACGGCCTCCGGCCGGGTCACCAGAGCGCGGGCAATGGCGACCCGCTGCTGCTGACCGCCGGACAGCTCCGCGGGTCGTCGACCGCGGAGGTCGGCGAGACCGACGGCGCCGACCACGAAGTCGAGCCAGCCGCGGTCGGCCTCCTGGCCGGCGAGGAGCAGCGGCAGGGTGATGTTCTGCTCCACCGACAGCGCGGGCAGCAGGTTGTAGGCCTGGAACACGAAGCCGACGTGATCGCGGCGGAACACGGTCAGGGCCTTCGGCTTCAGCCGGGAGATGTCGGTGTCGCCGAGCCACACCGACCCGGCGGTCGGCCGGTCGAGGCCGGCCGCGCAGTGCAGGAAGGTGCTCTTGCCGGAGCCGGACGGACCCATGACGGCGGTGAAGGCGCCGCGGGGCAGGGTGAGGCTCACCCCGCGCAGCGCGGTGACGGCCGCGCGACCGGCGCCGTACTTCTTGGTGACGCCGTCGAGTCGGATGGCGGCCGGCGGCAGGCCGGGCACGGGAGGAGCCGTGGCGGTCGGCATGGCTTGTGTCGTCATGGGTACCAACGCTATTGACGGTGTGGGCGGGTCGCGATCCGGCGGACTACCGGATCGATGGTGTAGCTGGCTGTACCGACACGGCCGAGCGGGTGCGGCATGCTGGGTCCATGACTACGAGCGCACGACTGCGGCAGTGGGGGCGCGCGCTCGCCTACCTGGTGGCCGAGGGCATCGCCGGCGTGGCGTCGATGGCGTTGCTGATCGCCGGACTGGTGCTGGCGCCGTTCCTGTTGCTCGGACCCGGCTGGCTGGTGGCGCCGGCGGCGGTGCGGGTGCTGCGTGCGTGGACCACGTTGGCGCGGCGAAGAACGGGCCGGTTCACCGGTGCACCGGTCGGCGAGCGGTACCCGCCGATCCCGGCCGCCCCGACGTTCGAGGACCTGCGGCGACTGGTCGGTGCGCCGTCGACCCTGCGGGACTCGGGTTGGGTGGCCCTGCACGCACTGATCGCGCCGGTGGCGGCGCTGCTCGCCGTCGCGCTCCCGGCCGGTGCGCTGAACTCCCTGCTCATTCCCGTGTACTGGCAGGCGATGCCGGCGGACGAGCCGGTGAGCAACCTGTACCCGGTGACGTCGTGGTGGGGAGCGGCGGCGATGCCGCTGATCGGGCTCGGGTACGCCGCGGTCGCGCTGTGGCTGGTGCCGGCGATGGCGCGGGGGATGTGCGCGGTGACGCTGCGACTGCTGGCCCCGACCCGGGAGTCGCAGCTGGCGCAGCGGGTGAGCGCGCTGACCGCGAGCCGCGCCGCGGCCCTCGACGCGCACGCCGCGGAGCTGCGCCGGATCGAGCGGGACCTGCACGACGGCGCACAGAACAAGCTCGTAGGGGTGGTGATGCTGCTCGGCATCGCGGAACGGTCCCTGACCACGAATCCGGAACAGGCGCTGCCGCAACTGCGCCGGGCGCAGGACGCCGCCACCGACGCACTCGCCGGGCTGCGCACCCTGGTCCACGACATCTACCCGCCGATACTCGACGAGCTCGGTCTCGACGGCGCGCTGTCGGCGCTGGCCGGTCGGTGCCCGGTGCCGTGTGCACTCGACGTCGACGGCCTGCGCCGGGCACCCGCGGCGGTGGAGTCGGCCGCGTACTTCGTGGCGGCGGAGGGGCTGACGAACGTCGCCAAGCACAGCGGGGCGGGCACGGTCACCCTCACCGCGACCACCGACGTCGGCCCGTCCGGCGAGGTGCTGCGGATCGTGGTGGCCGACGACGGCGGCGGCGGCGCCACCGCGCGTGCGGGCGGCGGCATGGCCGGGATCCGGCGTCGGGCAGAGTCTTTCGAGGGAAACATGGAACTGGTGAGCCCCGATGGTGGGCCGACGACGTTGGAAGTGGAGTTGCCGTGCGGATCGTGATCGCGGAGGACGACGCGCTGCTGCGGGAGGGCCTCGCCCTGCTGCTGCGCAGCGAGGGGTTCGATGTCGTTGCGGCGGTGGACAATGCGGACGGCTTCCTCGAGGTGCTGGACTCGGTGGACGCCGCGGTGCTCGACGTGCGGATGCCGCCGACGTTCACCAACGAGGGGCTGCAGGCGGCGGCGGAGGCCCGGCGGCGTCGACCGGGGTTCCCGGTCCTGGTGCTCTCCGCGTACGTCGAGGACCGGTACGCCGGCGGGCTGCTCGCGGACGGCGCCCACGGCCTGGGCTACCTGCTCAAGGAGCGGGTCGGCAAGGTTGCGGAGTTCGTCGACGCACTGCGGCGCGTCGCGGACGGTGGCACCGTGATGGACCCCGAGGTGATCTCGCAGCTGATGAGCCGGCGCCGCGCCGACGACCCGATACGCTCGCTCACCCCGCGCGAGACCGAGGTGCTCGGACTGATGGCGGAGGGCCTGGACAACACCACCATCGCAGCAAGGCTGGTGGTCAGCGAGACCGCGGTGAGCAAGCACATCGGAAACATCTTCGCCAAGCTCGGGCTGTCCGCGGCCGACAGCGGGCACCGCCGGGTGCTCGCGGTGCTGGCTTACCTGCGGGGGTAGTCGTACGGTCGGGTGGTCGTCCCGAACGAGGGAGTGCCATGTCCGATCATCGAGACCTGCCCGGCGTCGTATCCGACGCCGGCGTCGAGCGCCGGAGCGGCGTCAGGAAGACCCGGTGGGACCGGCTGCGCCACGAGTGGCACCACCGGCTCGACCCCAGCGAGCAGTCGGCGGTCATCTCCTGGGCCGCCTTCACCGCGACGTTCGGGTCGGTGCGGGTGCTGACCCACTGGATCCGCGCCGGGCACGGGCCGGCCGGGGGCGGAATCAGCCTGGGCGGAAGACACTTCCACCACTACAACATCGGCATCGCGCTGCTCGGCGTGGTCGGCGCGGTGGCCACCCGCGGCTCCGAGAAGGACCGGCGGCACCCGGCGGTGGCGATCGCCTACGGCTCGGGCGGCGCACTGATCGTCGACGAGCTGGCGCTGCTGCTCGACCTCGAGGACGTGTACTGGGCCAAGGAGGGCCGCACCAGCGTGGACGCCGCCGTCGCGGTGATCGCGGCGGGGGCGACATTCTTTGCCGGACTGCCGTTCTGGCCGTCCGCGGGGAAGGTGCTGGGCGCGCCGGTCGACCGGTGAGGCTGGGTCGGTACAACCGGCCGATGTAAAGAATTCTTGACATTCAAATGACAAGTGTTCTTTACTTCTCCCATGTCCGGAACACCGCGGGACAACCGGGTGCGCGAGCACCGCAAGCAGGCCGGGATCACCCAGGCACAGCTCGCCCAGGCGGGCGGGGTCAGTCGGCAGTCGATCGTGTCGGTCGAACGCGGCGACTACGCGCCGAGCGTGTACCTGGCGCTGCGCCTGGCGAGGGCGCTCGGCGCCACCGTCGAGGACCTGTTTCCCCTGACGACCGAGGAGTGATGACGATGAGTGCATTCGAACGGGCGATGCGTACGGTCGGCGACCTCGACGACGAGTTTTACCTCGACGAGCGACAGCGTGACGTGTGGAACGAGGCGGCGGCGGTCGGCTTCCAGCTCTTCCTGTGGGCGGCCCTCGCCGCGGCCGCAGTGCTGCCCTGGGCGGCGGGCCGAACCGGCGCCTGGATCGGTCTCGGGCTGCTCGTCGCCACCGCCGTGATCTCCATCGCCACGATCGAATTCGCGCGCCGACGCCACGTCGACCTGCACGCCACCGCCTTCCGCGTGCGCCCACGCCTGTTCCTCGCCGGGGCGCTGTATGCGGTCGCGGCGGTCGGCCTGATCGACCGACTGGTCGTCTCCGGCGCGCAGGACGGCCCGTCCACCTGGGCCGGCGCGGCGGTGGGCGCGGTCGTCGGAATCGCCGGGGCGGCGCTGGTGGTCCGGGYGAAGCAGCGGCGTCAGGCCCAGTTCGAGGCCGCCGAGGACCTGGCCTGACGCCGGGCCCGGCCCCTCACCAGCCGGCGGGCAAACCCGTGAAATCCGGCGCCCGGCCCTCGGCGAACGCGGTGAGCGCCTCGAGGTTGGCGGGTCCACCCATGAGTTCGCGGAAGCACTCGTTCTCCCGTTCGCGGGCCGCGTCGATCTCGGCGCGCAGCGGCGCGGTCATCGTCCGCTTGACCGCGATCAGACTCGAAATCGGCTTGGCCGCCAGCACTTCGGCGTGCTTCCGAGCCTCCGGAAGGAGGTCGTCGGGCTCACAGACCCGCCACACCAGGCCCATCTCCTTGGCCTGCGCCGCGTCGATCCACTCCGAGGACATCAACACCCATGCCGCGTTCTGCCTGCCGATCAGGGCGGGTAGCAGGTAGCTCGACGCGGCCTCGGGCGCCACGCCCAGCCCGGTGAACGGGCACTTGAGCCGCGCGTCGCTCGACATGAACGCCAGGTCCGCGAACCCGAGGACGGTTGCGCCGATGCCCAGGCCGATGCCGTTGACCGCGCAGATCAGCGGCTTGGGGAACTCCACCAGGGCGTCGAGCAGTCCGGGGAACCCGTGCTTGCCGGGCTTGAAGTCTGGATCGGTTGTGCGCGCGTGCATCTCGCGAAGGTCGGTGCCGGCGCTGAACGCCCGGCCGTTGCCGGTCAGCAGCACCACCGCCACGTCGGGGTCGGTGGCCGCATCGAGCAGCGCCTCGGTGGTGGCGTCGTAGAGGGCCTCGTCGAAGGAGTTGAGCGCGTCGGGGCGGTCGAGGGTCAGGGTCCGGACACGCTTGTCGTCCGCAATGAGGAGGCTCATGTCAGCATGCTAGAACGCGTGTCAGTTTCCCGGAAGGGTTCGGCGGGCGGGCTGCGGCGGAGGCGTCCCCACCTGATCTGTCAACCCTTCCAACCAGCGGAAAGCTATAGCTAGCCAGCGGGGATTGCGGATCCTAGTTTTTGGGGCACTGAACGACACGCCTTCGAACAGGAGCCCCGTAGATGTCCCGCACCCGCCGACTGCCCCGAGCGCGCGCCGCGCTCGCGATCCTCCCCGTCGTCGCGCTGGTTGCCGCGTGCGGTTCGGGCAGTGACGACGCCGCCGCAACGGCCACACCCGGCACCGAGCCGACCTTCGTCCTCAAGGTCACCGACCCCGGCAACGCCGGCCCGCTCGCGGTCGGCAAGCGCGACGGCACCTTCGACACGGCGCTGGCCCCGCTCGGCGCCAAGGTCGAGTGGGTCAAGGCGCCGCCCGCGTTCAGTGCGAACCTCAAGCTCTTCAACGCGGGCCAGCTCGACGTCTCGGGCGGCGCCTACAGCCCGGTCGTCGGCGCGCTCTCCAAGGACGTCGCCGTGCGGATCATCGCGGTGGCCGACCCGGTCGACCAGGACCAGAGCGGAATCATCGCCTCTCCCGGCGCGGGGGTGAAGGAGGTCAAGGACCTCGTCGGCAAGCGTATTGCGGTCAACCCCGCCGGCAAGGGCGAGTACATCACCCTGAAGGCATTGCGGCAGGCCAACATTCCGTTCGACCAGGTCGAGCGGGTGCCGCTGCAGCCGTCGGACGCGGCGTCGGCGTTCTCCACCGGCCAGGTCGACGCGTGGGCCTCGTTCAACGACCCGTACCAGGAGGCGAAGGCCCGCGGCGGCGTCGAGATCGCGACCGAGGCGACCATCGACTCCAAGGACAACACCATCGTCGCCTTCCGCACCGCGGTGCTCGATGAGCGTCCCGACGTCGCGGCGAAGTACCTCGAGACGCTGCGGACCCTCACCGAGGGACAGCGCAGCAACCCCGAGGACTACCAGAACGTCTTCGAGAAGGCCGGCCCCCGGGCCCTGTCCGGCGACCGGCTGGCCCGGGCGGTCGACCTGGGGCGCCGGGCGTCGGTGCCGCACTACCCGACCGCGGACGACGCGGCGGACCTGCAGGAGGTCGCGGACCTGTTCTTCCAGAACGGGGTGACCACCCGCGCCCTCACCGCGAACGACGTCTTCTACCCGTTGCAGGACAAGCTCGCCCAGAGCCCGTCCGCACCGGCCGCGCCGGAGCCGTCCGCGCAGAACCAGTCCGCGCCCACCAAGGGGAACTGACATGGCCACCCTGACCGCGCCCCGCGCGCCCGGCGGGACCACGGCCGCGGGTCGCGGCGCCGCCGCCGGGCAGCTCGAGCTGGAGGAGCCGCGCTACCGGGTCGGCCGCAGTCGGCCGCGCTGGGTGTCGATCCCGCTGCGTTTCCTGGTCCCGGCGCTGATCGTCGCCGTCTGGTGGATCGGCTCGGCGACCGGCGCCGTGCCGGAGGAGATCCTGGCCGGACCGCCGAAGGTGTGGTCCGCCTTCACCGAGCTGTACCAGACCGGGCAACTGGTGGACTTCTCGATCGCGTCGTTCAAGCGTGCCGCGGTCGGTGTGCTGTTCGGCGTGGTGATCGGGCTGGTGCTCGGTGTGCTGGCCGGGCTGTCCAGCCTCGGTGAGGAAATCGTCGACTCCACCATGCAGATCAACCGGGCCATCCCGTTCCTGGCGCTGGTGCCGTTGTTCATCGCCTGGTTCGGCATCGACGAGACCTTCAAGGTGCTGCTCATCGCGGTGGCCACCGTCGGGCCGATGTACGCCTACACCTACCTCGGGGTCCGCAACGTGGACCGCAAGATGGTCGAGGCCGCACAGAGTTTCGGGCTGCGCGGCTGGCGGCTGGTGGTCGGCGCGATCCTGCCCGCCGCGTTGCCGGGAGTGCTGATGGCGCTGCGGATCTGCCTGTCCATCTCCATCACCGGACTCATCGCCGCGGAGCAGGTCGGTACCCGCGAGGGCATCGGCTACCTGGTGACGCTGGCGCAGGAGTACAACCGCACGGACTACATGGTGCTGTGCGTGGTGCTCTACGCGGTGCTCGGGCTGATCTTCGACGCCGTCGTCCGGGTCATCGAGAAGTACGCGATGCCGTGGCGCGGACAGGTGGCGGTCCGATGAGCACCGACACGCCCCTGCCGCCGTTGGCGATCCGCGAGCGCACCGCGACCGCGGCCAGCGCCCGCCGGGCCGGCGAGCCCGTCGCCGTCTCCCTGCGCGGGGTCCGCAAGGCCTTCGGCGACAAGACCGTCCTCGACGGCGTCGACCTGGAGATCCACCGCGGCGAGTTCGTGGTGCTGCTCGGGCCCAGCGGCACCGGCAAGACCACCCTGCTGCGGCTGCTCACCGGGCTCGAAAGGCCCGACGACGGAAAGATTCTGGTCCCCGGGCAGCGCACCACCGTCTACCAGGAACCACGGCTGATCCCGTCCAAGCGGGTGCTGGCCAACGTCACCGTCGGCCAGCGGCGGACCGCCGAGAACCGCTCCCGCGCGGTGCGGGCGCTGGCCGAGGTGAACCTCGAGACCAAGGCCAGGCAGTGGCCGGCCACTCTCTCCGGCGGCGAGGCCCAGCGGGTCGCGCTGGCCAGGGCGCTGGTCCGGGAGCCGGAACTGCTGCTGCTCGACGAGCCGTTCGCCGCGCTCGACGCCCTGACCCGGCTGCAGATGCAGGACCTGGTCGGCGACCTGGTGGCCCGGCACCGGCCCGCGGTGCTGCTGGTCACCCACGACGTCGACGAGGCCGTGCGCCTGGCCGACCGGGTGCTGATCCTCAACGAGGGCCGGTTCGCCGTCGACGTGGACATCGACCTGGCCCGTCCCCGCGACCGCACCGATCCCGAGTCCCTGCGCTACCGCGCAGCGTTTCTCGCGGAACTCGGAGTCGGCCGTGCCGCTTCCAACGAAACCACCTAGGAGCACGTGATGACCGCAGTAGCCGACACCTCCCTCGACACCCTCTGGTACACCCGCTGCCCCGTGCCCACCGCGAGCGGCCTCGCGCACAGCCTCGGCTGGCTCGCCGACGCCGCCGCCGACTCGGGCGTGAGCCTGGGCGTGCTGCAGGAGGCGGGCCCGGAACTGGCGGCCGCGCACTTCGACCACCAGCTGCTCGGGCTGGTCCGCGAGGGCGGCAACGTCCCCGCGATCGCCGCCCGTGCCCAGGGCTCGCGAACCCGGCTGATCGGTCTCACCTGGATCGACGAGGCGCAGGCCGTCCTCGTCGGCCCCGAGTCGGCGGTCGCGGGGCCGTCCGACCTGGCCGGTCTGCGGATCGGCGTCCCCGGCTGGGCACAGGACCAGGCGCGCAGCTTCCCGCGGGCCATGGCCCTGCACGGCTTCGCAGCCGCGCTGCGCCTCGGCGGCCTGACGCTGGCCGACGTGACCGCCGTCGAGGTGGACGTCGAGCGGAACCCGCAGGTGCGCAACGCCGCTCGCGACAGTCAGCGCACCACCACCTGGGGCGTCGACGGGCTGCTGCGCGGCGACGTGGACGCGATCTACGTCAAGGGTGCCCGCGCCCAGGAGGTGGCCCGCGAGCACGGACTGCGGGTCGCGGTGGACCTCGACGCCACCGCCGCGAAGCGGCTGCGCGTGAACAACGGCACCCCGCGACCGATCACCGTGCACGCCGACCTGCTCGAGTCGCGGCCCGAGCTGGTGGTCGGGTTCCTGGCGCAGAGCCTGCGCGCCGCGGACTGGGCGGCCGACAACCTCGACCGGGTCCGTGAGGTCCTCGCCCGCGAAACCCTCTCCGGCCCCGAGGGCGTCGCGGCCGCCTACAAGGACGGCTTCCACCTGGACCTGCACCCGTCGCTGTCCGACGAGCGGGTCGAGCTGATCGACATCCAGAAGCAGTTCCTCTACACGCACGGCTTCCTGGCCGCGGACTTCGACCTCGAGTCCTGGGTGGCCCGCGAGCCGCTCGAGCGTGCCCGCGAACTGCTGGCCTCGGGAAAGGCGGCGTCATGACCGAGTTCCTCTGGCAACTGCCCTCCCGCGGCGACGGCAGGCACGCGACGCCCGGCACGCGCAACCGCGGCGGCTTCGGCGGACCGCAGGTGCCCACCGTGGCAACGGACCTGCGCCCCGGCAACTTCGGGCCCTTCGACGACCTCGCCCAGATCGTGCTGGCCGCGGAGCTATCCGGCCTGGACGGGGTGCTCGCGCCCTACGACCCGCTGGGGGAGGAGTCGTGGATCGTCGGCGGCGGTGCGCTGCGCGACACCCGGCACGCCCGGGTGATCGTCGAGTTCCAGCCGGCATTCGGTACCCCGGTGTACGCGGCCAAGGTGTCCGCGACGCTGCAGCGGCTCTCCGCCGGACGGCTGGCCTGGCGGGTCCAGGTGGAGACCGCCGAGGCCGACGCCCGGGCCCGGGGCGACCGGGTCACCGGCGCCGATCGGTACGCCCGGGCCGCGGAGTTCCTCGCCGTGGCCCGCGGGGTGTGGAACGAGACCCCGCTCGCCGGCGCCGGGTTCAAGGGCACCGACTTCCACTTCGCCGGCGAGTACTTCGACGTCGTCGACGGCGGCTTCCGGGGAATCCTGTCCGGGCTGCCGTTCCCCACGGTGTACCTGTCCGGTTCCTCGGACGAGGCGCTGGACCTGTCGGCGAGTCACGGCGACGTGCACCTGTTCACCGAGACCGTCGACGGTGTCGGCAACCTGGTCGCCGCGCTGACCGAGCGGGCCTCGGCGCAGGGACGCACGGTGCGCGCCGGGCTGGAGCTGCCGGTCATCGCCCGCGAGAGCGAGGACGAGGCGTGGGCACGGGTCGAGCGGCAGTGGCGCGAGGTCCATCCGGACAGCCCCGTCGCCCACGAACTCGACCTCGGCGACGGTCGCTGGGCCGGGTTCACCGAGCTGGGCTACGACGAGCCGATCGGACTGGTCGGCAGCTACGAGCAGGTGGCGCAACGGCTCTCGGCCTACGTCGACGCCGGCATCGACAGCTTCGTCCTCACCGGGCGCCCGCACATCGAGGAACTGCACCGCGCCGGCGAGCATCTGCTGCACCTGGTGGACCCGGCCGGACGCACCATCGCAGGACAGGAGGCCACCGCATGAGCACCGACTTCTACTGGCGGATCGGGATGGAGGGCGACCACGCGTCGCTGCGCACCCCGCGCCGCTACAACCGCGGTCACGCGAACGGATACGGCCCGGGCAACATCGCGCCGGCGATCCGGGGCGGCGAACTGGACGGCTACGGGTACATCGACCACATCGCCGCCGTGGCCAAGGCGTCCGAGTCGGCAGGGTTCCTCGGCGGGTTGCTGCCGTCGTTCCCGGTCACCGAGGACCCGTGGGCGGTGGCGTCGGCGCTGGCCCGCGAGACCACCACCTACAAGTTCATGGTCGCCTTCCAGCCGGGATTCCTGCATCCCGTCCAGGCGGCGCGGATGTCGGCGAGCCTGCAGCGGGCCACCGGCGGCCGGCTGGTCTACAACATCATCAGCGGCGGCGGGGGACCGGCGCAGCTGTGGTGGGGCGACAAGGTCGACCACGACGACCGGTACGCCCGCACCAGCGAGTTCCTCGACGTGCTGCGCGGCGTCTGGGACGGCGACCCGTACCAGCACGCGGGCCGGTTCTATGCCACCGACGGCGCCGCGCTGCCCCCGGGCCTGGCCGGTCAGCCGTTCCCGGAGGTGTACTTCTCCGGGTCGTCGGCCGCGGCCGTGGGTGCTGCCGGGCGGCACTCGGACTACTACCTGTCCTGGCTCGAGCCCTTCGCGGACCTGCGGGCCAAGTTCGACGGGGTCCGCACCCACGCCGAGAAGCTCGGGCGGACACCGAAGTTCGCGGTCCGGATCGACGTCGTCGCCCGGCACACCGAGGAGGCGGCCTGGGCGGAGATCGAGAAGGGCTGGGCCTTCGTCGACCGCGACGCGGCGAACAGGGCCGCGCAGGGCGACTCGGTCGGCGCCGCCCGCATCAAGGGCTGGGTGCCGGAGACCATCACCGGCTACCGGGATCTCGAGGTCCAGCCGAACGTGTGGTGCGGGTTCAGCCTGATCCGCGGTGGCCCCGCGTTCGGACTGGTCGGCAGCTACGAGCAGGTCGCGCAGCGCCTCGACGAGCTGCGCGAGCTCGGCGTCGACGCGTTCATCCTCGCCGGCAACCCGCACCTCGAGGAGGCGTACCGCGTCGGCGAGGAGGTCCTCCCGCTGCTCCAGGCGACTCCGCCGCCCGTGCGCCCTTCCGGCGATCAGGACCACCACAACCACACACGACTCATCACCCGCTAGGAGAAACCATGACCACCACCGAATCCCGCATCTCCGAGACCGTCGCCGCCTTCGTGGCGAGCGCCACCCGCGACGCGGAGAAGGCGTTCCGCGTCTTCCGCGAGACCGGCACCGTCTCCGCCAACGGCACCGTCAACTTCGTCGAACGGGTGCCGGGCGAGGAGATCGCCGTCGCCCTCAACGAGCCCGGCCCGTGGGCGGACGACCGCACCGTCGAGCCCGTCGTCGCCACCTTCGACGGCGAGGTGCTCGCCGGCCGTGGCTCCGCCGGCTTCGTCACCGGCTACGCCAAGGTGTTCCGCGAGCACCCGGAGATCACCTCGATCGTGCACGTGCACACCCCGTGGCTGGGCGGCTTCGCGCAGACCCACAAGAGCCTGCCGATCCGGTACGCGGCCTCGCAGCGGCTGACCCTGTCCCGGGAGATCCCGCCGCACATCGACCGCAGCGTCGGCGCGGGCGAGTTCATCCTCGAGCAGTTGGTCCGCGACCCCGACCTGGCCGCGATCTTCGAGGCGAACGGCGGCGTCAACGTCATCGGCCGCACCGGGCTGCTCGACCTCGCGAAGTTCGTGGTCCTGCTCGAGGAGGGCGCGCAGTACCAGGCCATCGGCGAGTCCGTCGGCGGCACCGTCGAATTCGACAAGACCAACCTCGTCGCGCAGTGGGGCCGCAGCGGCCTGCTCGACCAGGCCCGCGAGCGTGGTCTCGTCTAGTCCCACCCCACCGCCGGTG
>NZ_JBFUJP010000057.1:0-31300 GCF_056401315.1 Rhodococcus sp. P4_F5
AGAAGAAGGAGCTCATGACCGACACCACGTTGCCGCCGGAGGGTCCGCAGCACGACCGGATCGAGCCCGTCGACATCCAGCAGGAAATGCAGAGCAGCTACATCGACTACGCCATGAGCGTGATCGTGGGCCGCGCCCTGCCGGACGTGCGGGACGGCCTCAAGCCGGTGCACCGCCGCGTGCTGTACGCGATGTACGACAACGGCTACCGCCCCGACCGCGGCTACGTGAAGTCGGCGCGTCCGGTTGCCGAGACGATGGGTAACTACCACCCGCACGGCGACACCTCGATCTACGACACCCTGGTCCGAATGGCCCAGCCGTGGTCGCTGCGCTACCCGCTCGTCGACGGCCAGGGCAACTTCGGTTCCCGCGGCAACGACGGCGCCGCCGCCATGCGTTACACCGAGTGCCGCCTGACGCCGCTCGCGATGGAGATGCTGCGCGAGATCGACCACGAGACGGTCGACTTCACGCCGAACTACGACGGCAAGACGCAGGAACCCACGGTCCTGCCCAGCCGCGTGCCGAACCTGCTGATCAACGGGTCCGGCGGCATCGCGGTCGGCATGGCCACGAACATCCCGCCGCACAACCTCGGTGAGGTCGCCGACGCCATCTACTGGGCGCTGGAGAACTACGAGGCCGACGAGGAAGCCACCCTCGCCGCGGTCATGGAGCGGATCAAGGGACCCGACTTCCCGACCCACGGGCTGATCGTCGGCGGCCAGGGCATCCACGACGCCTACACGACGGGCCGCGGCTCGGTCCGGATGCGCGGCGTGGTCGAGATCGAGGAGGACGCCAAGGGGCGCACCACGATCGTGATCACCGAACTGCCGTACCAGGTCAACCCGGACAACCTGATCACCTCGATCGCGGACCAGGTCCGGGACGCGAAGATCGCCGGCATCTCCGACATCCACGACGAGTCCTCGGACCGCGTCGGCATGCGCATCGTCGTCACCGTCAAGCGTGACGCCGTCGCGAAGGTGGTGCTCAACAACCTCTACAAGCACACCCAGCTGCAGACCAGCTTCGGCTGCAACATGCTCTCCATCGTCGACGGGGTGCCGCGCACCCTGCGGCTGGACCAGATGATCCGGCTGTACACGACGCACCAGCTCGAGGTCATCGTCCGGCGCACCCGGTACCTGCTGCGCAAGGCCGAGGAGCGGGCCCACATCCTGCGCGGCCTGGTCAAGGCGCTCGACGCGCTCGACGAGGTGATCGCCCTCATCCGGGCGTCGCAGACCGTCGACATCGCCCGCGCCGGCCTGATGAACCTGCTCACCGTCGACGAGATCCAGTCCGACGCCATCCTGGCGATGCAGCTGCGCCGCCTGGCGGCACTCGAACGACAGAAGATCGTCGACGAGCTCGCCGAGATCGAACTCGAGATCGCGGACTACGAGGACATCCTCGCGAAGCCGGAGCGCCAGCGGGCCATCGTCCGCGACGAGCTCAAGGAGATCGTCGACAAGTACGGCGACCCCCGGCGCACCCGGATCATCGCGGCCGACGGCGACGTCGCCGACGAGGACCTGATCGCCCGCGAGGACGTGGTCGTGACGATCACCGAGACCGGCTACGCCAAGCGCACCAAGACCGACCTGTACCGCTCGCAGAAGCGCGGCGGCAAGGGCGTGCAGGGTGCCGGGCTCAAGCAGGACGACATCGTCAAGCACTTCTTCGTCAGCTCGACGCACGACTGGATCCTCTTCTTCACCACCAAGGGCCGGGTCTACCGGGCCAAGGCGTACGAGCTGCCCGAGGCCAGCCGCACCGCGCGCGGCCAGCACGTGGCGAACCTGCTGGCCTTCCAGCCGGACGAGCGGATCGCCCAGATCATCCAGATCAAGACCTACGAGGACGCCCCCTACCTGGTCCTGGCCACCCGCAACGGGCTGGTCAAGAAGTCCAAGCTCACCGACTTCGACTCCAATCGCACCGGCGGCATCGTCGCGGTGAACCTGCGCGGCGAGGACGAACTGGTCGGGGCCGTGCTCTGCTCCGCCGACGAGGACCTGCTGCTGGTCTCGGCGCAGGGCCAGTCGATCCGCTTCTCGGCGACCGACGAGGCGCTGCGGCCGATGGGCCGCGCCACTTCCGGCGTGCAGGGCATGCGGTTCAACGGCGACGACGAGCTGCTCTCGATCAACGTGGTCCGGGAGGGCACCTACCTGCTGGTCGCGACCTCGGGCGGGTACTCCAAGCGGACCCCGATGGAGGACTACCCGGTCCAGGGCCGCGGCGGCAAGGGCGTGCTCACCATCCAGTACGACAGGCGCCGTGGCACCCTGGTCGGGGCGCTCATCGTCAACGACGACGACGAGCTCTACGCCATCACCTCGGGCGGCGGCGTTATCCGGACCGCTGCGAAGCAGGTCCGGAAGGCCGGCCGACAGACCAAGGGCGTGCGGTTGATGAACCTCGGGGACGGCGACACCCTGCTCGCGATCGCGCGCAACGCCGACGAACCCGACGACACCGAGGCCGACGCGACCGACGCATCGAAGGAGTCGTAAGTGAGCACTCCCCAACAGCCGGGCGGCGACCGGCAGGGGTCGAACGAGCCGAGAACCGGGCCGAACACGCGGCCGGAGCCGGTGAACGGGTCCGCACAGGCCGGCGCCAAGCCGGAACCGGCGGGGCCTGCGGCGGCACCGTCGCCGCAGCAGCAGGGCCAGGCACGGCCGGCCGGGCCGCAGGCGTCCGGTACGCCGGCACCCGCGCAGGGTGTCGGCGGGGGAGCGCAGGCTCCCCGCCCCGCCGGGGGTGACGGCACGCCGCCGCGACCGCCGCAGTCAGCCCCGACCCAGGCAAATCCGACGCAGACCGGTCCGGCCGGGCAGGGTCCCGCGCAGGGGCGGCCGCAGCAGGCTCCCGTGCAGGGCAGCCCGGCGGGCGCCCAGGGCGGCGCGAACCAGGGCACGCCGGTCGAGGCGCCCGGAGCGCCGAAGCAGGCCGCCACGGGCCGTCCCGCCACGCCCCGACAGCCCGCGCCCCAGCAGTCGGCGCCCCAGCAGTCCGGGGCTCCGCAGTCCGCGACGCCTCAGACCGGCGCCGTGCGGCCCGCACAGGGCCAGCAGGCCGGTGGCCGGGGTCAGACCCCGCCGTGGCAGCGGGGCCAGCAGGGACAGCCAGGGGCACAGGCCCCGGGCAACGCTCCCGCCGGCCCGAACAACCAGGGCGGCAAGGCGCCGGGCCAGTCCGGTGCCACGCAGCGTCCGGCCGGTCCGCAGTCGACGGGTGTCCAGCCGAAGGTTCCGCCGCAGGGCGGCACCGCGCAGCGTCCGGCCGGTCCCCAGGCCACGGGTTCCCAGCCGAAGGTTCCGCCGCAGGGCGGCACCGCGCAGCGTCCGGCCGGTCCCCAGGCCACGGGTTCCCAGCCGAAGGTCGCGCCGCAGGGCGGCACCGCGCAGCGTCCGGCCGGTCCCCAGTCGACCGGTGTCCAGCCGAAGGTTCCGCCGCAGGGCGGCGCCGCGCAGCAGCGTCCGGCACAGACCGGTCCACAGCGTCCGGTCACCGGCCAGCAGCCCGCCGCTCCCAAGGCGGCCGCCACCGGCCGGGTGCCGGCCGCGGCAGCCGCGGATCCCGCGGCCCGGGCGGCCCGCAAGGAGACCGCGAAGGCCAAGGCGGCGGTGGTGGACGGTCCGACCCGTCACATCGCCCGTGAAGACCTCGCCAAGGACCTGCCGGACCTCTCCGAGGTCAAGCACCCGCTGCCGGTCAAGCCCGCGGTATCGGACACCGCCGCGCAGGCGGCGTTGGCCGTCCCGGTGGCGGTCCTGCCCGGCCAGCCGATGCGGGCAGCCGTCCAGATCCGCCGGATCGACCCCTGGTCCACCCTCAAGGTGTCGCTGGTGATCTCGGTGGCGCTGTTCTTCGTGTGGATGTTCGCGGTCGGGTTCCTGTACGTCGTGCTCGACGGCATGGGCGTGTGGGACCGGCTCAACAACGCGTTCACGGACTTCGTCTCGGAGTCGAGCAGCAGCGGACTGGTCACGGCGGGGCAGGTGTTCGGTTACTCCGCTCTCGTCGGGGCCGCGAATGTGGTGCTTTTCACAGCGCTCGCGACGATCGGTTCGTTCATCTACAACCTCTGCACCG
This sequence comes from Rhodococcus sp. P4_F5, assembly GCF_056401315.1. Taxonomy (NCBI): domain Bacteria; kingdom Bacillati; phylum Actinomycetota; class Actinomycetes; order Mycobacteriales; family Nocardiaceae; genus Rhodococcus; species Rhodococcus sp. P4_F5. The sequence goes on from NZ_JBFUJP010000057.1 coordinate 4,114, forward strand.
ACCTCGTCGGCGGTGTCGAGGTGACGCTGGCTGACCGGGACTGACCTGGGGTTTTGGTTCCCCACCGATCCCGTTTTGGTTGCAGCGGGTCGGTGGGGTAATCTCATGCCTCGGTTCAGGGACACAGTCCCGGCACCGGTTCACGGGCCTATAGCTCAGGCGGTTAGAGCGCTTCCCTGATAAGGAAGAGGTCGGAGGTTCAAGTCCTCCTAGGCCCACTCCCCGTGTCGACGAAGGGTTCGATCATGAAGGTTTTGCTGGTTGCAGCGGCCATTGTGACGGTCCTCTTCGGACTCACCAAGCTGCGGTCGCAGCGCCGCGGCGAGGACGTCTGGCACGAGGTCACCAGCCGCTGAAGCGGACGGGGCCTTAGCTCAGTTGGTAGAGCGCTGCCTTTGCAAGGCAGATGTCAGGAGTTCGAATCTCCTAGGCTCCACAGATCGGTTCAACCGAACAAAACGCTTGCGAAGCACCCCTCACCTTCTCTGGTGGGGGGTGCTTTGTGTTGGCGACGAGTTTCATCGAGGGGAGGACAGCGACATGGAGGACAGCGACATGGATGGCGGGGAGATGGACGGCGCCGGCGCGGACGAGCTTGGTGGGACCGAACACGAGGCGCAGCTCGCGGAGCTGGCGGGCGGAGTCTTCGAGGCCGAGATCGGCCGGTTCGTGGACGAGCTCGAGGTGGAGCAGTTGCTCCTGCTCCGGCAGGTGATGGAGATGGTCGCCGACAACGGCCACATCGGGCACCAGATCTCGGGCATCGTCACCGGCTGCCTGATGTACAAGCACCAGCGCACGTGGAACGGCGAGCCGACTCCGTGGGGGCCCGCTCCGGCCTGACCGCCGGGTGCCTGCCTGTGGATGGAGCGCCGGTGTCCGGACACCGGCCTGTGGAATTGTGAACAAACCTGTGCAGCAATTGATTTGGTCGGCAGTCCAGAACCCGACTGTCGACGGCCTGAATTCGGCGTCGTCACGGGCCTGGTGTCAGGGCGCACGGTGACGAAGCTCGGGCGTTGATCGTGTTGAACAGTATGCGCCGATACGGTCGGCGCGGGGCCGTTCCGGGCGGCGCCTGCTGGTCCGACGCGGCACGGGCCGCACAGCCGGAGGCCCTCCGCGACGCCGTCAGGGCCCCGCAGCGGCCCCGGACACGCCTCACGCCCCGGACGGGCGACCGGGGCGTGAGGATTGCTGCCAGGGGGTTCAGGCGTTGTCGAGCTCGCGCAGGCTGGGCGGCTGGGCGGCGGGCGGCGGCAGTTCGGTGCGCTGCTTCCTGACGAAGACCGCGCCCGCGGCGACGGCCGCACCGACGACCACCAGCAGGACCACGCGACGACGGCCCTTTCGGCGGCCGGCGGGCGCGGCGACGGCCACGGCAGCGACGTTCGGCTCCTCGACCAGGCTGAGCACGCTCTCGCGACGCGGCTTGGCCGCGGCCTGACGGGCCAGCGAGTATCCCTTGCCGAGCAGGTACATGCTCACGGCCCCGGCGCCCTTGGCGAGCCCGGCGGTGTTCTTCGCCAGTCCCGCCGCGGCGCCCTGGGCACACCGGAGTGCACTGGTGAGCTGGGGGTTCTCGGGTGCGGCTGACACCAGTTCGAGGGTCGGGGCCGAGTCGGCAGGAACGTGGGCAGGCTTCGACACACGGTTCATCTGTCCACTGTCGCACATGCCCGTGTGCCGACAATGGCACGATGGGGGAGTGACTTCACCGAATCAGACCGCAACCGCAACGCTGCACACCAACCGCGGCGACATCAAGATCGCCCTGTTCGGCAACCACGCGCCGAAGACCGTCGAGAACTTCGTCGGCCTGGCCGACGGGTCCAAGGACTACTCGACGGAGAACGCCTCCGGCACCAAGTCCGGCCCGTTCTACGACGGCGCGGTCTTCCACCGCGTTATCGACGGCTTCATGATCCAGGGCGGCGACCCGACCGGCACCGGTCGCGGCGGCCCGGGCTACAAGTTCGGCGACGAGTTCCACCCGGAGCTGCAGTTCGACAAGCCCTACCTGCTGGCGATGGCGAACGCGGGGCCGGGCACCAACGGCTCGCAGTTCTTCATCACCACCGGCAAGACCCCGCACCTCAACCGTCGCCACACCATCTTCGGTGAGGTCGTCGACGCGGAGTCGAAGAAGGTCGTCGACGCGATCTCGGGCACCTCGGTGGACCGCACGGACCGCCCGCTCGAGGCCGTCGTGATCAACAGCATCACCATTTCCTGAGCGGCTTCGAGGGATGACGAACCCCGGTTGGGGCGGCACGCCCGGTGAGGGCGTCCCGCCCCAACCGAGGTGTGTCCGGCACCCGGACCGCCCCACCGCGCTCAGCTGCAACCGCTGCGGGCGTCCCGCCTGCCCGGACTGCCTGCGTGAGGCATCCGTGGGCTACCAGTGCGTCGACTGTGTCGCCGCCGGCCAGCGCGACGTCAGGCCGGTCCGTGGCGTCGCGGGCAACACGGTGACGGCCACCCGGCCCAGGCCGATCGTGACGTACACCCTGATGGGGATCAACATCCTCGTCTTCCTGGTCACGGCGCTGCAGGCCAAGTCCCTGATGGACAACGGCGGCGGCTTCGTCAACAGGTTCACCGGCGTCGCCACCTTCGACTCGCCGCTGTTCGGCTCGTGGGTGCTCTCGCCCTACGAGGTGGCCGGCGGCGACTGGATCCGGCTGCTCGGCAGCGGGTTCCTGCACTTCGGCCTGCTGCACCTCGCCGTCAACATGTTCGCCCTCTACATCCTGGGCCGTGACACCGAACTGATCCTGGGCCGCGCGCGTTACGTCGCGGTGTACATGATCTCGCTGCTCGGCGGGTCGGCCTCGGTGATGGCCTTCGAGGGCGGCGGCTTCACGGCCGGCGCCTCGGGTGCGATCTTCGGCATCATGGGCGCGCAGGCGGTCATCCTGCTCAAGCTCCGGCGCAGTCCGGCGCCGGTCATCGGGGTGATCGCGCTCAACGTGATCATCAGCGTCTCGCTGCCCGGGATCTCGTTCTGGGGCCACCTCGGTGGCCTGGTCGCCGGTGCCGCCGCCACCGCCGCACTGCTCTACGGGCCGCAGTGGCTCGGCGCCGGGCAGGACCGGGACAAGGCGGTCCGGATCGGCTGGATCGGGCTCGCCGCCGTCACGGTCGTGACCACGGGCGTCATCGGCATGCGGGTCGCGCAGCTGCGCGGCGAACTCGGGTTGTAGCCCGGGCGACGGTCCGCAAGGGTCGAGCGGGTGCCCGGACGGGCGCCCGCTCAGCCGGCGGCGGTCGGGTCCGGAGGGACCAGTCGCTGGCCGACCAGCGCGTCGAACACGTCGGTCGGGTCGGTGCCCAGGTCCCAGCGCCCGAAGATCATCAGCTTGTCGTCGGCGGCGCCGGCCGGGCGCACGTCGATCTCGAGCATGGGGACCCGGCGGCCGAGCCGTGGATACCGCACGATCCGGACCCGGGCCAGGTCCGCGCGGTCGTACTCGCGCCGCCCGCGGATCCCGGCGACCGCGATGCCGCCGCCCCCGTCGAGCACGGCCAGCCGCGGCCGCTGCCGCAGGCCGAGCGCGGTGACCGCGAACAGCCCGAGCGCGGCCAGGCCGATCAGCAGCCGTCCGGCCGGGTCGGACGGAGCCGCCACGGCCGCGGCCGCCAGCACGATCCCGCCCAGCCCGGTCGCGACGAGCGCCGGCGTGGGTGTGGACCACGCCAGAGCGGAGTTGTGCACGAGTACTCCCGGTGTTATCCACAGGCGCTATCCACATTGGGGATGAATGACACCTGTGTAATTGCGGCCGAGTGGGCCGGTCGACTATCTGGTCAACGCCACTTCATTGTCATCACGAGCCCGACGACCATGAATCCGAAGCCGATCAGGAAGTTGTAGGCACCCAGATCGTTCATCCACGTGAGCTGGTCCGCAGCGAGGTAGTACACGACCAGCCAGAGCAGGCCGACGAGCATGAAGCCGAGCATCACCGACACGTAGAGCGTGCTCGACGGTCCGGCCTTCACCTTCACGGGCGTACGGTTTGCGGGGTTGATCGTGTAGTCGGTCTTCTTGCGGACCTTCGACTTGGGCATGACGTCCTCGTGTGAATTGATTCGGAGCGGACAGGAGCGGGCGTCGTTGCCGACGCCTGCCAGGTAGGTTCGAACCTACCCGTAGCGTCCCCCGGTCAGGCCCAGTACCGACCAGGTCGGGCCCGGTCCGACGTCCAGGATGCGGCGGGGGTCCGCCTCGACCGGACACCGACGGGAGGAACAGCAGTGACCGAACCAGACCTGCCCCAGCACGTAGCCGTCGGCGCCGGCGAGGGTCGCCGGCGCGTCTCGACGTTCTGGAAGGTCTGCGTGCCGGCGGTGTGCCTGGTGACGGGCCTGCTGTTCGCCACCACCCGTGAGGTGTCCGCCGGCGACGAACTGCGCCGCGGCGACACCACCCGCATGTCCGACCTCGTGCGCGGTGCCCAGGCCGACGTCGACCGGGTTTCCGACCAGCGTGACGCGCTGGCCTCCCAGGTGGAGTCGCTGCAGGCCGACGCCGCCGGATCCGACGCCGGGGTGGCGTCCGCCCTCGACCGGGTGCGGGGACTCGAGACGGTCGCCGGGTTCGCGGAGGAGACCGGTCCCGGCGTCCGGGTGACGCTCACCGACGCGCCGCGGGACTCGGACGGCAAGTACCCCGCCGACGCCCAGCCCGACGACCTGGTGGTGCACCAGCAGGACGTGCAGTCCGTGCTGAACGCGCTGTGGGCGGGCGGCGCCACCGCGGTGGGGATGCAGGACCAGCGGGTGGTCAACACCACCGCACCGCGCTGCATCGGCAACACGCTGCTGCTGCACGGGCGCACCTACAGTCCGCCGTACGTGATGACGGCGCTCGGCGACCCGGCGCGGCTGACGGCGGCGCTCGACGCGGAACCCGGGGTTCGCACGTTCAAGCAGTACGCGGTCCGGTACGGCCTCGGGTACACCGCGACCGCCGAGGAGTCGCTGACCGTGCCCGCGTACAACGGGCAGCTGCGTACCCGGTTCGCCGAGTAGCCGACGCAGCCGCTTATCCTGGCCGAATGCGCATCCTGGTCGTCGACAACTACGACAGCTTCGTGTTCAACCTGGTGCAGTACCTCGGCCAGCTCGGGACGAAGGCCACCGTGTGGCGCAACGACGACCCGCAGCTGGCGGACCGTGCGGCCGTCGCAGCCGAGTTCGACGGCGTCCTGCTCAGYCCCGGCCCCGGCACCCCGCAGCGGGCGGGCGCGAGCATGGACCTGGTGTCCGCCTGCGCCTCCGCCGCGACGCCGCTGCTCGGAGTCTGCCTCGGTCACCAGGCGATCGGCGCCGCGTTCGGCGCCACCGTCGACCGGGCGCCGGAGTTGCTGCACGGCAAGACCAGCCTGGTGCGGCACAACGACACCGGGGTCCTCGCCGGTCTGCCCGACCCGTTCACCGCCACCCGCTACCACTCGTTGACCGTGCTCGAGGAGACCATCCCCGCCGAGCTCGAGGTCACCGCACGCACCGACAGCGGCGTGGTGATGGCGATGCGGCACCGGGAGCTGCCGATCCACGGCGTGCAGTTCCACCCCGAGTCCGTGCTCACCCAGGGTGGGCACCGGATGCTGGCGAACTGGCTCGAGGTCTGCGGGGAGCGGCCGGCGGAGTCGCTCGTCTCGACGCTCGAGTCGGAGGTCGCGCGGGCCCTGGGGGACGCGCTCACCCACCGCTGAGCGCGTCCGGTCAGGCCCGCGCCACCCGCGCCAGGGTCAGTGCCGATCCGAGCAGCAGCAGGCCCTGAGACGTTCGGGGATCGGAACCCGTTGCCTCGGCGATCCGCACCAGCCGGTTGTCGACCGTGTTCGGGTGCACCCCGAGGGTCGACGCCGTGCGCCGACGGTTGAAGTCGCACGAGAAGTACGCGTCGAGGGTCTCGGTGAGTTCCGGCGTGGTCCGTAGGGCGTCCACGACGGCGAGCAGTCCGGCCCGCGCCGCGCTCTCCTGGCTCAGCTGGTACTCCACCAGGAGGTCGTCGACGGTCGCCACCCCCGCGGCTGCGGGCCCGGAAGCCCTTATCTCCAACAGCTTTCGCGCCTCCGTGGTGGCCCGGGGGAGATCTTCGAGCCGGTCCGCGCGGGCCGCGCCCGCCCGGACCGCGGCCCGCGCCTGGTCCTGGAGTCGACCGAGCAGCTCGTCGAGGTGGGCGCGACGAGGGGCCGGCGGGACAGGCAGCAGGATCAGCCCGCCGGTCGGGTCGAGCGCGGCCAGTGCGCCGTCGCCGGTCGCTCCGCCGAGTTCGTCGTGGATGCGAATCATCTTGCGGCGACCGGCAACCCGGCGTTCGAGATCGTCGTCGGCGAGTTCGGCCGCGGTGGGCTCGATACCCAGGGCGAGCACGGTGTATCCCGCCGCGAGCCGGACGCCCAGTCGCCGCGCCAGGTCCGCGGCAGGCCTACCGCCGACCAGCGTCGCCACCAGGTCCCGGATCGACTCACGGGCCTCGGTGTCGATCGACTCGAGTTCCTGCTCGTGCGCGCGGGTGACCGCGCGGCAGACTCGGCGGGCCGCGGCGAACAGTCGGGGCGCGAGGACGGGTAGTTCGCGGGCCGCGGTCGGCGGCGTCACGTCCAGGATCTCTTCCCAGAGCACCTGCAGGCAGAGGTGGTACCCGTCGAGGAGTTCGACCACCGGCAGTCCCTCTGCGGCCCGGTCCCGGGCCCGGTCGGCGAAGTCGCGGCAGTCGGCGGCCTCGGGCAGGCTCCCGTCGCGGCCTGCCCGGGTCAGGAGCCGGATGAACTGGCGCGCGCTGTGTTCGGCGGTGGCGTCGAGCAGGGGAGCGCGCAGGTACTCGGAGTCGGCCGCGGCCGCACTGCGGATGTGGGGGAACAGTCGGTCCGGCTCACGGTCGAGTCGATCCAGGACCGCGGCCAGGTCGGCGGACATCTCCTGTGACATGTCACAGGACAATAGTCGACCGGCAGTGGAAAGAGTCGATTGTATGCAGGACTAACTGTCGTCATACTGGGTTGTATCCCCATGACGAGTGTGACATCGCCAAACAGCGGTGGCCCCTGGCCTGCCCGCGTTCACCGGCGCCACCGCGAGCAACCGAGGGCGTGATGACGAATCTCTCCTCCCCGGCGCCCGCAGCGCCGGCGCGCGACCGGATCTCGCGGCAGTTGCTGCCCGACGGGGTCGAACCCGACCCCCGGTTCACGCTGGCGAACGAGCGCACCTTCCTGGCCTGGATCCGGACGGCGCTGGGCTTCGTCGCCGCCGGGGTCGGCCTCGACGTGTTTGCCGCGGAGGCCTTCCCGCAACCGGTGCACACCGCCGTGACGACGCTGCTCCTCGTGTTGGGCACGCTGATGAGTCTGGGCGCGGTCCGCCGGTGGCTGCTGGTCGAGCGGCGGATGCGGACGGGGTCTGCGCTCCACCTCCCCCTCCTGGCGCCGCTGCTCGGGATCGCCGGCGCCGTCGTCGGCGCGGCGCTCGCCGTCGTGGTCCTGGCGCAGTAGGAGCCGTGGCACCGACCGCGCACCCCGGCCCGCCGCCGGAGGCCGCGATGCACTCCGATCCCGGGTTGCAGCCCGAGCGGACGGCGCTGGCGTGGGAACGTACCCTCCTGTCGCTGGTCGTGGTGAGCCTGATGTTCGTGCGCTGGCTGCCGCACCGCGGGGTGATCACGCTGCTCCCGGCCGCGGTGGCGGTGCTGGCGGCCGCGGCCATCCTCCTCGCCCAACGCCGCCGGTACGCCCGGGCCTGCCGGGGACTGTCCCGCGGGTCCGTGGCGCCCGCGGTGGTCGCCGTGACCGCGACCGGCGTCGTCGTGGGGCTGATCGGCGTGTTCGGGCTCTACGCGGTGTGGTGGGGCTGACCCGCTACCGGAAGGCCGACTCGCCGGTCAGCGTCTGGCCGATCACCAGCTGGTGCATCTCTGAGGTGCCCTCGTAGGTCAGCACCGACTCCAGGTTGTTGGCGTGCCGCAGGACGGGGTACTCGAGGGTGATCCCGTTGGCGCCGAGGATGGTTCGGCACTCACGTGCGATCGCGATCGCCTCCCGGACGGAGTTCAGCTTGCCGAGGCTGACCTGCTCGGGTCGCAGTTCGTCGCGGTCCTTGAGGCGGCCGAGGTGCACGGCCAGCAGCTGACCCTTGCCGAGTTCGAGCGCCATGTCGGCGAGCTTCGCCTGGGTGAGCTGGAAGGCGGCGAGCGGCCGGTCGAACACCTCGCGGGTCTTCGCGTAGTCGATCGCCGTCTCGAGGCAGTCGCGCGCGGCGCCGAGCGCGCCGAAGACGATGCCGAAGCGGGCCTCGTTCAGGCAGCTCAGCGGCCCGGACAGCCCGCGCGCCTCCGGCAGCATCGCCGAGGCGGGCAGTCGCACGTCGTCGAGCACCAGCTCGGCGGTGACCGAGGCCCGCAGCGAGAGCTTGTTCCTGATCTCGGGCGCCGAGAAACCGGGGGTGTGGGTGGGCACCACGAACCCGCGGACGCCGTCGTCGGTGCGGGCCCACACCACCGCCACGTCGGCGATCGAGCCGTTGGTGATCCACATCTTGGTGCCGCGCAGGACCCAGTCGTCGCCGTCGCGGCGGGCGGAGGTGCGCATGCCGGCCGGGTTGGAGCCGAAGTCGGGTTCGGTCAGCCCGAAGCAGCCGACCGCCTCGCCCGTCGCCATCCGCGGCAACCACTCCTGCTTCTGGTCCTCGGAGCCGAACCGGTGGATGGCGAACATCGCCAGCGAGCCCTGCACCGACACCAGGCTCCGGATGCCCGAGTCGACGGCCTCGAGTTCCAGGCAGGCCAGGCCGTAGGACGTCGCGCTCATGCCCGCGCAGCCGTATCCCTCGAGGTGCATGCCGAGCAGGCCCATCCCGCCGAGGTCCCTCGCGAGTTCGCGGGCGGGCAGTGCCCCGGCCTCGAACCACTCGGCGATGTGCGGCCTGATCCGATCCGCCGCGAAGCGTCGGACGGTCTCGCGCACGGCGATCTCTTCGGTGTCCAGGACGGAGTCGAGGGCAAAGAGCTGCGCGATCGTCTGGGATTCGGCCATGAGGTCCTCGGTCTTCCGGTCGGCGGCAGTCGGCCGACGTGGCGTCGAGCACTTGCCGGAGCGTTCAGGCAATCGATTGCATGACCCAGCTTCGGGGGCCGTCGAAGCAGCGTCAAGCGTCGCGTGGTCGGAGACGGGCGAACGGCCCGTCCGGTCGGATCTTGCCGGGTGGACGGGCCGTTCGTTCGATCTGATCGGGTGAACGGTTCCGTTCACCCGACGTGATGCTGCGGGTGCCTAGCGCGGGATCGTGGGGATGCCCAACTGGCCGATGCCGACGGAGATGCTCGCCGTCTTGGCCACCTCGGAGCCCGGCGGCTGCGCCTGGGTGACGATCTTGCCGACCAGGTCGGTCTCGAGCGTCGGCTCCGGGCGCTGTGACAGCTGACTCGTGGTGCCGGACCAGCCGGCCCTGCGCAGCGTGTCCAGTGCCTGCGAGACGGACATGCCGCTCAGGTTCGGCATGTCGATCATGTTGCCGTTGGACACCTGCACCTTGACGGTGGTGCCGCGGGCCGCGGACTCGCCGCCGCCCGGCTCGGTGGAGACGACCTCGCCCTTGGGCCGGCCGGAGTCGATGTTCTCGACCTCGACCTTGAACCCGGCGCCCTCGATGTTCGGCTGCGCCACCTCGAGCTTCTGGCCCACCACGTTCGGGATCCGGACCTGCTCGGGACCGCTGCCCAGGGTCAGCTTGACGGCGCCCCCGAGTTCCACGTTGGACCCGGCGCTCGGGGTCTGCGCGACCACCTTGTCCACCTCGGAGGTGGCCGACGGGCTGCGCTCGGGGGCCGGGTCGAGGGCCAGGCCGGCCGCGTCGAGCGCCTGCGCGGCCTGGGACTGACTCATCCCCGACAGGTCCGGCACCTGGACCTGCTGCGGTCCGGTGGACACGTCGAGGGTCACCGTGGTGCCCTCCTCGGCCTTGGTGCCCGCGACAGGGATCGTGCCGATCACGTTGCCGCTGGCGATCGTGTCACTGGGTTTCGGCTGGGTCTGAACCCGGAACCCCTCGTTCTGCAGCGCGGTCTGCGCGGCCTGCGACGACTTGTTCGCGACGTCCGGCACGATCACCGGCTCGGCCTTCGACCCCGGGCCCAGCGCCCACAGGAACGCGCCGACGATGCCGACCACCACGAGTGCGGCGATCGAGAGCAGGGCGATGCGCATCGTCCGGCGGCCGGCGGGCGGCGGCGGCGTCGCGGCGGGCGCGGCCGACAGCGGTGCCGGCGTCGACGGGTCCGCGGCCTGGTAGCGGCCGACCGAGTCCACCGCACCCAGGATGGTGGTGCGGTCCTCGTCGTTCATCACCATCGGTGCGCTCGGACGCTGACCGCCGAGCACCCGCACCAGGTCGCTGCGCATCTCGGCGGCGCTCTGGTACCGGTTCGCGGGGTTCTTGCTCATCGCCTTGAGGATCACCGAGTCCAGCTCACGCGGGATGTCGGGGTTCACCGACGACGGCAACGCCGGATCCTCGCGGACGTGCTGGTAGGCCACCGCGACCGGGGAGTCGCCCTTGAACGGGGGCTCGCCGGTGAGGATCTCGAACAGCACGCAGCCGAGCGAGTACACGTCGGAGCGGGCGTCGACCTGCTCGCCGCGGGCCTGCTCGGGCGAGAGGTACTGGGCGGTGCCGATCACGGCCGCCGTCTGCGTCATCGGGCTGGAGCTGTCGGAGATGGCCCGGGCGATGCCGAAGTCCATCACCTTCACCGCGCCGGCCCGGTTGATCATGATGTTCGCGGGCTTGATGTCGCGGTGCACGATCCCGTTGCGGTGGCTGAAGTCCAGCGCCGCACACACGTCGGCGATGACCTCCATGGCGCGACGGGCGGGCATCGGGCCCTCGCGACGGACGATGTCGCGCAGCGTGTCGCCCTCGACGTACTCCATCACGATGTACGGCAGCGGTCCGCCGTCGGTCTCGGCCTCGCCGGTGTCGTAGACGGCCACGATCGCCGGATGGTTCAGCGCCGCCGCGTTCTGCGCCTCGCGGCGGAACCGAAGGTAGAACGTGGGGTCCCGGGCGAGGTCGGCCCGCAGCACCTTGATCGCCACATCGCGGCTCAGCCGCATGTCCCTCGCAAGGTGCACCTCGGACATGCCACCGAAGCCGAGAATCTCGCCCAGCTCGTAGCGGGAGGAGAGTTTGTGCGGTGTGGTCATGGCTGTCCTTGCGTGGCCGTGGTGGTGGTCGTAGTCGCGGCCGTGGTGGTGGTCTCGGTCTCGGACTCGGGCTCCGTGGTGGTGGTCTCGGGCTCGGTGGTGGTGGTGGTCGGTCTGGTCGTCCGAGTCGTGGTCGGCGGCTCGGTGGTGGTCGTCGTCGGTTCCGTCGTCCACGTGGTGGTCTCGGGTTCGGTGGTGGTCGTGGTCGGCGGCCGGGTGGTGGTGGTAGTCGGTCTGTGGCTGCTGGTGGCAGGCGCCAGCGTGGGCGCCGGCCGCGAGGGCTGTGGCGTGGAGGCGCCGCCGCCGAACAGCAGCATTCCCCCGGCGACCAGCAGGGCCACCAGCAGCAGCCCACCGGCACCCCAGGCCAGCACTTTCTGGCCTTGCGTCAGGCCCGAGGGTGGCGGCTCCGCGCCGGTCTCGGGGCCAGCATATTCGGCCTGCGAGGTCGGCATCATCTGGGTGCCGACCGCGGCGGGAACTCCCGGAACCACGGCGGTCACTCCGGTCGGACGACCGGTCCCGGGCATCGGCGGGCGGGCACCGGACCGGACCACCGCGACCGCGTCGGCGAACTCGCCGCCGGTGGCGTAGCGGGCGGCCGGGTCCTTGGTCATCGTGATGTCGATCAGCTCGCGCACGTTCGGCGGCACGTCCGCGGGCAGCGGTGGGTGCGACTCCTGCACATGCTTCATCGCGACGGTCAGCGCGCCGTCGCCGGTGAAGGGGCGGACCCCGGCCAACGCCTCGTAGCCGACCACACCGAGCGAGTAGACGTCGCTGGCCGGCGACGCGTCCTGTCCGAGCGCCTGCTCGGGGGCGATGTACTGGGCGGTGCCCATCACCATCCCGGTCCGGGTCACCGGTGACGCCTCGACGGCCTTGGCGATGCCGAAGTCGGTGATCTTCACCTGGCCGGTCGGGGTGATCAGGATGTTTCCGGGCTTGACGTCCCGGTGCACCACACCCGCCTCGTGCGCCACCTGCAGCGCCCGGCCGGTCTGCTCGAGCATGTCCAGCGCGTGCGGCAGCGAGAGCCGTCCGACGCGGGCCAGCACGGCGTTGAGCGGCTCGCCGTTGACCAGTTCCATCACCAGGTACGCGGTGGACTGGCCGACGCTGTCGTGGGTCTCGCCGTAGTCGTAGATACCGGCGATGCCGGGGTGGTTCAGCCGCGCCGTGGTGCGGGCCTCGGTCCGGAACCGCTCGAGGAACTCAGGGTCGGTACTGAATTCGGACTTGAGCACCTTGACGGCCACCCGGCGGTGCAGCCGGTTGTCCGTGGCCTCCCACACCTGTCCCATGCCGCCGGTGGCGATCAGCCCCTGCAGCCGGTACCGGTTCGCGATGACCGCGCCGTTGTTCAGACTCATCTCCGTCAGCTCCCCTGCCGCAGCCCGGCGGCGATGACGGCCCGCCCGATCGGTGCGGCCACCGAGCCGCCCGTCGCGGCCAGCGCCCGGTCGCCACCGTCCTCGACGATCACCGCGATCGCGATCTGCGGGTCCTGAGCCGGCGCAAACCCGATGTACCAGGCGTGCGGCGGGGTGTTGCGGGGGTCCGTGCCGTGCTCGGCGGTCCCGGTCTTCGACGCGATCTGCACGCCGGGGATCTTGTTTCCGCCACCGGTGTTGTTCTCCGACCCGATCATCAGCTCGGTCAGGGTCGCCGCGACCTGCGGGGAGATGGCCTGACCCTTGGACTGCGGGGTGGTGGTGGCCAGGCTCGACAGGTCCGGGCTCTCCAGCTGCGAGACCAGGTGCGGCTCCATCCGGACACCGCCGTTGGCGACGGTCGCGGCGACCACCGCGTTCTCGAGCGGGGTCAGGGCCACGTCGCGCTGGCCGATGCTGCTCTGGCCGAGCGCGGCGTCGTCCGGGATCGGGCCGACGGTGCTGTCGGCGACGGGGATCGGGATGCCCGGTGAGTCCGGCTCGATGCCGAACGCGGTGGCCCGGTCCTTGAGCGCGTCGGCGCCGGTCTTGATGCCGAGCTCGACGAATGCGGTGTTGCAGGAGCGTGCGAACGCCTCGCGCAGCGACGCAGTCGGGTTCGACCCGCAGGTGGAACCGTTGTAGTTCTCCAGCGTGGTGGTGGTGCCCGGCAGCGTGATGTTCGGGGCGGCGGTCAGCTGCTCGTCCGGGTTGGCGCCGTTCTCCAGGGCGGCAGCGGTCACCACCACCTTGAACGTCGAGCCGGGCGGGTAGGTCTGCGAGACGGCCCGGTTCAGCAGCGGCTTGTCCGGGTCGTTGTTGAGCGTCTCCCACGCCTCGGTGCTCACCGCGCCGTCGTGGCTGGCCAGCAGGTTCGGGTCGTAGCTGGGGGTGCTCGCCATCGCCAGCACCTCGCCGGTGCTCGGCCGGATCGCGACCACCGATCCGGTGTAGCCCTTCGCCGTGAGCTGGTCGTAGGCGACCTGCTGCACCACCGGGTCGACGGTGGCGATGACGTTGCCGCCACGCGGGTCCCGGCCGGAGACCAGGTCGAAGAAGCGGCGGCCGAACAGCCGGCTGTCGGAGCCGTTGAGCACCGAGTCCTCCGTCCGTTCGAGACCGGTGTTGCCGTACAGCATCGAGTAGAAGCCGGTGACCGGCGCGTTCGCGAAGGGGCTCGACGGCGCCGCCGGGTTCGGCGGGTAGGTGCGCAGGTACTTGTACCGGTCGTCGATCGGGACCGACGCCGCGAGCACCTCGCCGCCGGCCGAGATCTGGCCACGCTGCCGGGAGTACTCGTCGAGCAGCACCCGCGAGTTTCGCGGGTCGGTGCGCAGGCTGTCGGCCTTGATGACCTGGACGTACGTGGCGTTGGCGAGCAGGGCCACGACCATCACCATCACGGCCATCGCGACGCGGCGGAGCGGGGTGTTCATTTGCGCCTCAACATTTCGGTCGGGGCGTCCGCGATCGGAGCGGGTCCCTTCTTCTTCGGTGCCGGTGGTGTGCGGGCGGAGTCGGAGATCTTCATCAACAGCGCGAGCAGCAGGTAGTTCGCCAGCAGCGACGAGCCGCCGTACGACATGAACGGGGTGGTCAGGCCGGTCAGCGGGATCAGCTTGGTGACACCGCCGACCACCACGAACACCTGGATCGCGACGGTGAAGGACAACCCGGCGGCGAGCAGCTTGCCGAAGCTGTCGCGCACCGCCAGCGCGGTCCGCAGCCCGCGGATGACGAAGATCAGGAACAGCATCAGCACCGCGGCGAGGCCGATCAGCCCGAGCTCCTCGCCGATGGTGGCGACGATGAAGTCGGTCTTGGCGAAAGGCACCTGCGACGGCCGGCCGCTGCCGAGCCCGGTACCCGCCAGCCCGCCGGTGGCGAGGCCGAACAACGACTGCGAGATCTGGTAGCCGGTGTTGTTGTAGTCGCCGAGCGGGTCGATCCAGGTGTCGACACGCACCCGGACGTGGCCGAACAACTGGTAGGCGAACACGAACCCGACGATGACGAGTCCGGCGCCGATCAGCAGCCAGCCGACACGCTCGGTCGCGATGTAGAGCATCACCAGGACCGTGCTGAACAGCAGCAGCGAGGTGCCGAGGTCCTTCTCGAGCACCAGAACGCCGATCGAGACCACCCAGGCGACCAGGATCGGGCCGAGGTCGCGGGCCCGGGGCAGGTCCATGCCGAAGAAGTGCCTGCCGGCGGTGGTGAACAGTTCCCGCTTGGACACCAGCACCGAGGCAAAGAAGATGATCAGCAGGATCTTCGCGAACTCACCCGGCTGAATGCTGAAGAACGGCAGCTTGATCCAGATTTTCGCGCCGTTGACCTCGGACATCGACGACGGCAGCAGCGCGGGCAGGGCGAGCAGCACCAGCCCGGTGAGGCCGAGGGTGTAGCTGTACTTGGCCAGCAGCCGGTAGTCCCGCAGCAGCACCAGGACCGCCACGAAGCCGGCGATCGCGAGCGCCGTCCAGAGCACCTGCTGGTTGGCATCGGGGGAGGGGATCGGCCGGTTCAGGTACGCGGCGGTGGCCGCGTCCGCGAGGTCGAGGCGGTGGATCAACACCAGCCCGAGCCCGTTGAGCAGCGCCACGATCGGGAGCAGCAACGGGTCCGCGAACGGCGCGTACCGCCGGACCGCGGCGTGCGCGATCAGGAACAGGACCGAGTACGCACAGCCGTACTTGGCCAGGTCCCAGGTGAGCGTCTGCTCCTGGCTGGCCTCGACGAGCACCAGCGACAGGAAGGTGATCGCGATGGCGCCGCAGATCAGCAGGAGTTCGACGTTGCGACGGTTGGACTGTTCGGGTGCGGGGGCAAATCCACCCGGCGGACTCGGGAAGGAGCCCCCCGACTGTGCCGCGGAGACAGACATCAGTGACCGGTCCTGCAGTTCTGGCCCGGGACCTGCGGCGTGACGGTCTCCGACGGCGCGGGCAGCACCGGCTCGGCGACGGGCGGGGGAGGCGGGGGAGGCGGGGGCACGGCGCCCACTGGGGCGGGTTCCGGGCTCGCGGGCGGCGGCGGAGGCGGCGGTGTCGGGGTGGGTGTCGGCGCCGGCGCGGGCTCGCGGCAGACCGGCAGCAGGTCCCCGGTGGTGAGCCTGGTCATCTGGCTCTTGGCGTCGTCGAGGGAGCCCGACGGCAGCCCGGCCCGCACCTGCTCGCGTGCCGACGGCTGCAGGTCGTCCACAGTCAGGACGGCGCAGTCCACCGGCGGCGCGTCGGGTCCGAGCAGGCTCAGCTCCCCGTTGTCGGTGACGCACCCGACGAGGTTGACCTCCTGCAGCGAGTAGCCGAGCACCGACCCGGGAACGCCCTGCAGCACTGCCACGTGGCCGTCGCTCGTGCCCACGTAGTAGTTCCCGCGGATCAGGCTGCGGCCGACCAGCAGGCCCACCACGACCACGGCAATCAGGCTCAGCGCCAACACGATCCAGCGGAGCCGGTGGTGCTTGGTCGCCGGCTCGGGATCGGCGGGCAGCGGGACCCGGCGCGGGGTGGCACGCGGCGGCCGCATCGCGGCGGCTCGGCCGGCCGCGGTGTCCGGCGGCGGGGTGTCCTCTTCCTCCTCGGTGGACGCGGCGCCGGCCACGATGGGTCGGCTCTGGCCGTAGTCCACGTCGATGACGTCCGCCACCACCACCGTGACGTTGTCGGGGCCGCCGCTGCGCAGGGCCAACTCGATCAGCCGGTCGGCGGAGTCGCCGGGGGTGTCGTTGCGGAGCACCTCGGCAATGGTCTCGTCGCTGACGACGTCGGAGAGCCCGTCCGAGCAGAGCAGGTAGCGGTCGCCGGTGCGTGCTTCGCGGACGGTGAGCGTGGGCTCGATCTCGTTGCCGGTCAACGCCCGCATGATCAGCGAGCGCTGCGGATGCGTGTGCGCCTGCTCGGCGGTGATCCGGCCCTCGTCGACCAGGGACTGGACGAAGGTGTCGTCCCGGGTGATCTGGGTCAGCACGTCGTCCCGCAGCAGGTAGGCGCGGGAGTCGCCGATGTGGACCAGGCCCAGCTTGCTGCGCGCGAACAGGATCGCGGTCAGCGTGGTCCCCATGCCGTCGAGCTCGGGCTCCTCCTCGACCTGGTCCGCGATCGCGGCATTGCCCTCGCGGGTGGCGGCCTCGAGCTTGCCGAGCAGATCGTCGCCGGGCTCGTCGTCGTCGAGGTGGGCCAGCGCGGCGATCATCAGCTGCGAGGCGACCTCGCCCGCCGCGTGGCCGCCCATGCCGTCGGCCAGCGCCAGCAGGCGGGCGCCGGCGTACACGGAGTCTTCGTTGTTCGAGCGCACGAGACCGCGGTCGCTGCGGGCCGCGTAGCGGAGCACAAGGGTCACGGGCGGAGCTCGATCACGGTCTTGCCGACGCGCACCGGGGTGCCCAGCGGGACGCGCACCGCGGTGGTCACCTTCGCCCGGTCCAGGTAGGTGCCGTTGGTGGATCCGAGGTCTTCGACGTACCAGTCACTTCCACGCGGCGAGAGCCGGGCGTGGCGGGTGGACGCGTAGTCGTCGGTGAGTACGAGGGTGGAGTCGTCGGCGCGCCCGATCAGCACCGGCTGGGTGCTGAGGGTGATCCGGGTGCCGGCCAGCGCGCCCTGGGTGACGACGAGGTTCTTGGCGACCTTCGGCTTGCCGAACGACGGCAGCACCCCCGAGGCGGTTCGGCTGTAGCGCTGCGGAACCCGCACGCCGGAGCCTGCATAGACGTCGCCTCGCAGGGTGCGCAGCACCGCCCACACGAACAGCCACAACAGCAGCAGGAAGCCCGCCCTGGTCAACTGCAGGATGAGTCCCTGCACAGCGGTCCACCTCTTCCTCTGGCGAGACGGGTCTCCCCGTGTGTTCGTCGTCTCGGTATTCGTCGTTTCGGCAGCATCCTATGGCGATACGGCGGGTGCTGATCGCAATACGAAGTTCGCCACCACCTTACGGAGTCTGGCCGACATTCCGTGGGTGGCGGGGCGGTGGGTTCGGTGTGGCGTCGTTCAGGGGCGGCTCAGACGATACGAACCAGGATCTCCGAGTGGCCGGCCCGGATGACGTCGCCGTCGGCGAGCTGCCAATCCTGTACCGGCGCACCGTTGACGGTGGTGCCGTTGGTGGACCCGAGATCGGAGAGCATGGCCATCTGCCCGTCCCAACGGATCTCGATGTGCCGACGCGAGACGCCGGTGTCGGGCAGCCGGAACTGTGCCTCCTGGCCGCGTCCGATCACGTTCCGGCCCTCGCGGAGCTGGAAGTTGCGGCCGCTGCCGTCCTCGAGCTGGAGGGTCGCGGTGAACGTCCGGTTGGCGTCGAAACCGGTGGGCTCGGCGCTGTACTGCTGTCCGTAGGCCGGGTACTCGCTGCCCGCGTACGGGTTGGCCGGGTAGTCGGCCGGCGGGTACGGGTTGGCCGGGTAGTCGGCCGGCGGGTACGGGTTCGCGGGGTAGTCGGCCGGCGGGTACGGGTTGGCCGGGTAGTCGGCCGGCGGGTACGGGTTGGCCGGGTAGTCGGCCGGCGGGTACGGGTTCGCGGGGTAGTCGTAACCCTGCTGCGCACTCGGCTGCGACTGCGCGGTCGGTGCCGGGGAACCCTGCGCCGCCGGGTAGTCGGCGCCGTTCTGTCCGTAGCCGTTCTGGGCGTACCCGTTGTGCTGGCTGGACCCGTAGGCCTGGTCGTATCCGCCCTGGGCCGGCGCGCTCGGGTAGGTGCTGCCGTTGCGGGCGTACCCGTTCACCGGGTGGTCCTGCTGGTACCCGGATCGACCCTCGCCGCGGCCGTCCGCGGGCTCGTTAGGGCCGAAGCCTGAGTTCTGCGTCATGTAGCCAGCTCCTGGGTTCAATGGTGCGGAGGGTCGGGGTACGGGTCGTGCTTGCGCGGGCGGGACGTACTGCTGTGCCGCGCCCGGTCGCGACGTCCCCGAGTCCGGGTCCACCGCACCGCTGGTACGGAATTGGCCCGTGTGCAGCGAGGTCGACGACTCTAACCGAACCGTGATGGGCCCGTAGGTCTGCCACCCCTGGTCGCGGATGAAGCCCTCAAGGTGTCGGGCAAAGGCCTTGACTGTCAAGTCCCGGTCCGCCGACAGCTCGTCGTGATCGGAGTCCGCAACGGTGATGACGTAGTCGTTCGGCGCCAACAGGTGGCCACCGTCCAACTGCTGCACCCGGTCGGACGCCTCACGCTGGAGTGCGGCCTCCACTTCCTGGGGGACCACACCGCCGCCGAACACCCGGGCAAAGGCGTCGCCGACGGCGCCCTGGAGTCGACGTTCGAAGCGTTGGACGATTCCCATGGTGCCTCCTCTGCTGCTCCGCGTGTCGCGGCCACGGTGGCCGCCCTTGCATGATATCTACCTTCTCCCCGGGCAGGGGCCGTCTATGGGCTTAGTCGCAGGTGAGGGGGGCGAATCGTGTTTTCCGGGGTGGTCGTGTTAATGTTTCTCCCGTCGCTCCGGGCGAGTGGCGGAATGGCAGACGCGCTGGCTTCAGGTGCCAGTGTCCTTCGGGACGTGGGGGTTCAAGTCCCCCTTCGCCCACCACACTGGCCGCAGCTGATCTAATCGCTGCGGCCAGTAGTTTTTTCCGGGTCCTCCGCCCGAATTTTTCTCGGCTCCGGTGCCGCGCTCGCGGCCGCCGACCTCTTCTCGCGATGCCCACGTCACCTCTTGCGCGGTGGATTACGCTGTGATGTGAACCGCACTTGCCCTGTGATTCCCCGGTATAGCTACAGGTCACAGGGTAGAAAGGGGAGCCTTGGTTGCGATTTGCCGGGGGACCTGAATTATCGTTTCTGTACACGCTGGACTCACACTGTCCAACGAGCCACTCAGTCGAGTCGTCTGAAACGCGGGGCAGATCCCGCCCTACGTCGACGTCGACGGCTGACGTGGGCGCGCCGATCACCGAGGCTCGGCGCCTGTTCTGTGATGGCCATCAGCGTTGCTGGTCGTCGGTGCATCTACTAGATGGCATACGAAGGCTAGGTATGAAGCAACTTCCAGGCCACGGGTCTCCGGGACCCCAGGGCCTCTACGATCCCGCGAACGAGCACGACGCCTGTGGTGTCGCATTCGTGGTGGACATGCACGGTCGCCGCAGCCGCGACATCGTCGAGAAGGCGATCACCGCGCTGGTGAATCTCGAGCACCGCGGCGCGGCCGGCTCCGAGCCCAACACCGGTGACGGCGCCGGCATCCTGCTCCAGGTGCCGCACGGGTTCTTCCGTGCGATCGTCGACTTCGAGCTGCCCGCCGAGGGCGCCTACGCGACCGGCATGGCGTTCCTCCCGCAGTCCGCGGCCGACGTCGACGCCGCCGTCGCCGCGGTGGAGAAGATCGTCGCCGAGGAGGGTCTGGCGGTCCTCGGCTGGCGTGCGGTCCCCACGGACGACTCCTCGCTCGGCGCGCTCGCTCGCGATGCGATGCCGACGTTCCGTCAGATCTTCATCGCCGCGCCCGACGCGTCGGTCACCGGCATGGACCTCGAGCGCCGCGCCTTCGTGATCCGCAAGCGGGTCGAGCACGAGCTCGGCACCGCCGGCGCGGGCAAGGACGCCACCGGTCGCGAGACGGTGTACTTCCCGAGCCTGTCCGGGCAGACGTACGTCTACAAGGGCATGCTCACGACGCCGCAGCTGCGCGGGTTCTACGTGGACCTGCAGGACGACCGGATGGAGAGCGCGCTGGGCCTGGTCCACTCGCGCTTCTCCACCAACACGTTCCCCTCGTGGCCGTTGGCCCACCCGTACCGGCGCGTCGCGCACAACGGTGAGATCAACACCGTCAGCGGCAACGAGAACTGGATGCGGGCCCGCGAGGCCCTCATCAAGACCGACGTCTTCGGCGAGGGCGCGCTCGACAAGATCTTCCCGGTCTGCACCCCCGGTGCCAGCGACACCGCGCGCTTCGACGAGGTGCTCGAGCTGTTGCACCTCGGTGGCCGCAGCCTGCCGCACGCCGTGCTGATGATGATCCCGGAGGCCTGGGAGCGCCACGAGAGCATGGACCCGGCGCGCCGGGCGTTCTACGAGTACCACTCCGCGCTGATGGAGCCGTGGGACGGGCCGGCATCGGTCTGCTTCACCGACGGCACCGTGATCGGTGCGGTCCTCGACCGCAACGGCCTGCGTCCGTCGCGCCTGTGGGTGACCGAGGACGGCCTGGTCGTGATGGCCTCCGAGGTCGGCGTGCTCGACATCGACCCCGCCACGGTGGTCCGGAAGATCCGCCTGCAGCCGGGCAAGATGTTCCTGGTCGACACCGCGCAGGGCCGGATCGTCGGCGACGACGAGTTCAAGGCCGAGCTGGCCGGCGAGCACCCCTACCAGGAGTGGATCGACAAGGGCCTCACGCACATCGACGACCTGCCGAGCAGCCGGTACGTCTACATGAGCCACCAGCGCGCGCTGCTGCGTCAGCAGATGTTCGGGTACACCAACGAAGAGGTGAACCTGCTCGTCGCGCCGATGGCGAAGACCGGCGCGGAGGCGCTCGGTTCGATGGGTACCGACACCCCGATCGCGGTCCTCTCCACCCGCCCGCGGGTGCTGTTCGACTACTTCCAGCAGCTGTTCGCACAGGTCACCAACCCGCCGCTGGACGCGATCCGCGAAGAGGTCGTGACCAGCCTCGGCGGCACCCTCGGTCCGGAGGGCGACCTGCTCAACCCGACCGCCGAGTCCTGCCGGCAGATTCTCCTGAGCCAGCCGATCCTGCACAACGAGGACCTGGCCAAGCTGGTGCACGTCAACGACGACGGGCGCTTCCCGCTCTTCCGCAGCGTCATCGTGCGCGGCACCTACCCGGTGGCCGACGGCGGCGCCGGCCTGGCGAAGGCCCTCGACGACGTGCGTCAGCGCGTCTCCGACGCCGTCGCCGGCGGCGCCCGCATCATCGTGCTCTCCGACCGGGAGAGCAACGAGAACTACGCGCCGATCCCGTCGCTGCTGCTGACCTCGGCGGTGCACCACCACCTGGTCCGCGAGCGCACCCGTACCCAGGTGGGTCTGGTCATCGAGTCCGGTGACGCCCGCGAGGTGCACCACATGGCGCTGCTGGTGGGCTTCGGCGCGGCCGCGGTCAACCCGTACATGGCCTTCGAGACCATCGACGAGCTGATCAACGACGGCGGGCTGACCGAAATCAGCCGCGACGCGGCCATCAAGAACTACATCAAGGCCGCCGGCAAGGGCGTGCTCAAGGTGATGTCCAAGATGGGCATCTCCACGCTGGCCTCCTACACCGGCGCTCAGCTGTTCCAGCCGATTGGGCTCTCGCAGGAGCTGGTGGACGAGTACTTCACCGGTCTGCGTTCGCACCTCGGCGGCATCGGCCTCGACGAGATCGCCGCCGACGTGTCGGCCCGGCACGCCCGCGCGTACCTGGACCGCCCGGAGGAGCGCGCGCACCGCGAGCTCGAGGTCGGCGGCGAGTACCAGTGGCGGCGTGAGGGCGAGTACCACCTGTTCAACCCGGACACGGTGTTCAAGCTCCAGCACTCCACCCGCACCGGTCAGTACGAGGTCTTCAAGGAGTACACCAAGCTGGTCGACGACCAGTCGGAGCGGATTGCGTCGCTGCGTGGCCTCTTCGAGTTCAAGAAGGGCCTGCGCGAGCCGATCTCGATCGACGAGGTCGAGCCGGCCTCCGAGATCGTCAAGCGGTTCTCCACGGGCGCGATGAGCTACGGCTCCATCTCGGCCGAGGCCCACGAGACGCTCGCCATTGCGATGAACCGCCTTGGTGCGCGGTCGAACTCGGGTGAGGGCGGCGAAGACCCGGCCCGGTTCGTCCCGGACGCCAACGGCGACTCGCGTCGCTCGGCGATCAAGCAGGTCGCGTCGGGCCGCTTCGGCGTCACCTCGCACTACCTGACCAACTGCACCGACATCCAGATCAAGATGGCGCAGGGAGCCAAGCCCGGTGAGGGTGGCCAGCTGCCGGCGCACAAGGTGTACCCGTGGGTGGCCGAGGTCCGGCACTCCACGCCCGGCGTCGGGCTGATCTCGCCGCCGCCGCACCACGACATCTACTCGATCGAGGATCTCGCGCAGCTGATCCACGACCTGAAGAACGCCAACCCGCAGGCCCGCATCCACGTGAAGCTGGTCTCCGAGGTGGGTGTCGGCACCGTCGCCGCGGGCGTGTCCAAGGCGCACGCGGACGTGGTGCTGATCTCCGGCCACGACGGCGGCACCGGCGCGACCCCGCTGACCTCGATGAAGCACGCGGGCGCCCCCTGGGAGCTCGGCCTCGCCGAGACCCAGCAGACACTGCTGCTCAACGGCCTGCGCGACCGCATCGTCGTGCAGGTGGACGGGCAGCTCAAGACGGGTCGCGACGTGGTGATCGCCGCACTGCTCGGCGGCGAGGAGTTCGGTTTCGCCACCGCGCCGCTGGTGGTCTCCGGCTGCATCATGATGCGCGTGTGCCACCTGGACACCTGCCCGGTGGGCGTCGCGACGCAGAACCCGGTGCTGCGCAAGCGTTTCAACGGCCAGCCCGAGTTCGTGGAGAACTTCTTCATGTTCATCGCCGAGGAGGTGCGTGAGCTGCTCGCCGAGCTCGGCTTCCGCACCCTTGTCGAGGCGGTCGGTCAGGTCGACGCCCTCGACACCGCCAAGGCGATCTCGCACTGGAAGGCGTCCAAGCTGGACCTGTCGCCGATCCTGGTGAAGGCCGAGTCGGCGTTCATGAACCAGGACCTGTACTGCACGGGAACCCAGGACCACGCCCTGGAGAAGGCTCTCGACCAGCAGCTCATCGTGCAGAGCCGGGAGGCCGTGGACAGCGGCCTGCCGGTGAAGTTCGAGTCGAAGATCACCAACGTCAACCGGACGGTCGGCACCATGCTCGGCCACGAGGTGACCAAGGTGCACGGCGGCGCGGGCCTGCCCGACGACACCATCGACATCACCTTCACCGGTTCGGCCGGCAACAGCTTCGGTGCCTTCGTGCCGAAGGGCATGACGCTGCGGCTGCACGGCGACGCCAACGACTTCGTCGGCAAGGGTCTCTCCGGTGGTCGGCTGCTGCTGCGGCCGCCGCTGCGGGCGGCGGAAGGCTTTGTCGCAGAAGACAACATCATCGGCGGCAACGTCATCCTGTTCGGCGCCACCAGTGGCGAGGCCTTCATCCGCGGTGTGGTCGGCGAGCGTTTCGCCGTGCGCAACTCGGGTGCCACCGCGGTGGTCGAGGGTGTCGGCGACCACGGGTGCGAGTACATGACCGGCGGCAAGGTCGTCATCCTGGGCTCCACCGGGCGCAACTTCGGCGCCGGCATGTCCGGCGGCGTGGCGTACGTCTACAACCCGGACCGTGACTTCGAGGCGAACCTCAACACCGAGCTCGTCGACCTCGAGGATCTCGCTCCGGAGGACGCCGCGTGGCTCAAGGCAATCGTCGAGCGTCATCGTGCGGAGACGGGATCGGCTGTCGCCGAACGCATTCTGGGCAACTGGTCCCAGCAGGTCAATCATTTCGCGAAGGTGATGCCGCGCGATTACAAGAAGGTACTCATGGCAATCAAGGATGCCGAGATTCGGGGCGCAAACGTGGACCAGGCGATCATGGAGGCAGCTCGTGGGTGATCCAAGCGGCTTCCTGAATCACGGTTCGCGCGAGCTGCCGGTCCGTCGTCCCGTCGCCCTGCGGCTGATGGACTGGAAGGAGGTCTACGAGGATTTCCCGAAGGAGACCCTCCAGACCCAGGCCAGCCGCTGCATGGATTGCGGTATCCCGTTCTGCCACAACGGTTGCCCGCTGGGGAATCTGATTCCCGAGTGGAACGACCTGGTCTTCAAGGACCGGTGGCACGACGGCATCGAGCGGCTGCACGCGACGAACAACTTCCCGGAGTTCACCGGTCGGCTGTGCCCCGCGCCGTGCGAGGCGTCCTGCGTGCTGGGGATCAACCAGGACCCGGTCACCATCAAGCAGGTCGAGGTCGAGATCGTCGACCGCGCCTTCGACGAGGGCTGGGTCGAGCCGGTGCACGCAACCCGGTTGACGGGCAAGAAGATTGCGGTCGTCGGCTCCGGGCCGGCCGGCCTGGCAGCCGCGCAGCAGCTCACCCGCGCGGGACACACGGTGACGGTGTTCGAGCGGGAGGACCGCATCGGCGGGCTGCTGCGCTACGGCATCCCCGAGTTCAAGATGGAGAAGCGGCACATCGACCGCCGGCTGGCGCAGATGGAGGCCGAGGGCACCGTCTTCAAGACCGGCGTGAACGTGGGTGTCGACATCACGGCGGACGCGCTGCGCGAGCAGTTCGACGCCGTGGTGCTGGCCGGCGGTGCCACCGAGGCGCGGGACCTGCCGGTCCCGGGGCGCGAGCTGGACGGCATCCACCAGGCGATGGAGTTCCTGCCGATCGCGAACCGTGTGCAGCAGGGCGACCTCGACGCCCCGACCATCACGGCCGCCGGCAAGAAGGTCGTCATCATCGGCGGCGGCGACACCGGTGCGGACTGCCTCGGCACGTCGCTGCGCCAGGGCGCCGAGATCGTGCACCAGTTCGAGATCATGCCCCGGCCGCCGGAGACCCGCGCGGATTCCACCCCGTGGCCGACGTACCCGCTGATGTTCCGGGTGTCCTCGGCGCACGAGGAGGGTGGCGAGCGGGTGTTCTCGGTCAACACCGAGGAATTCGTGGGCAAGGACGGCGTGGTCACCGCGCTCAAGGCACACGAGGTCGCGATGGTGAACGGCCGCTTCGAGAGGCAGGAGGGCAGCGACTTCGAGATCGAGGCCGACCTGGTGCTGCTCGCGATGGGCTTCGTCGGTCCGGAGAAGCCGGGTCTGCTCACCGACCTGGGCGTCGATCTCAACGAACGCGGCAACGTCGCCCGTTCCAACGAGTGGGCGACCAACGTCGACGGCGTGTTCGTGGCCGGAGACATGGGTCGTGGACAGTCGCTGATCGTGTGGGCGATCGCCGAGGGTCGCGCGTGTGCGGCCGCGGTCGACACCTTCCTCGAGGGTTCGACCTCGTTGCCTGCGCCGATCGTCCCGACGGCGGCCCCGCAGCGTTAGCCAGAAGGTGCCCTGCCCGGTTTGCCGGGTTCTGAGCGCCGACGGTCCGGTGTCTCGATTGTTCGGATTTCCGAGCAGTTGAGACGCCGGGCCGTTGTCATTTCCCGTGCCTCAACTGGGTATTTCATTTACTTTGCCTTTCTTCACTGATTGATCGGACTAATTCTGGACCATCGTTCAGAAAGCACCCTCGTTTCTGTTGCCGAGCCGTTACTCTCACCGTGACATCAATGTGATCTGAATCACCATCGAGGTCACAGCCGCGTCACGCCGCCGCTCGGCGGCTTTGGATTCGGAGGAGCAACAGTGCGCCTGTCCATCTCCCATCGCATCGCGACACCATTGACTGCGGCGGCTGCTGCCGCCGGACTGATCCTGCTGGGCCTGAGCCCGGCCTCGGCGGATCCGGGGCAGACCAGCAACCAGGGCTCGAGCAGCAACCTCATCTACAAGAAGAGTGTGGTCGGCGGGACTGCCGGTGCCACGCTGAAGCCCGGCGACACCGTGACCTACAAGAACGAGGTCATCCACAACAGCGGGGTCGAGCGCTACGTCACCAGGATCCGGGACATCCCGCCGGCGGGCTTCGTGTACGAGAGCGGCTCGGCCACCGGCACCGGCAGCGGCGCCAACATCGTGCAGGAAGCCGACGGCAGCGTGTTGGCCACCTGCTCGAGTGGGTGCAGCTTCCTGGGCGGCGGATTCGTGGTCAAGAGCGGTCAGAACCTGACCTACACCGTGACCTACAAGGTGCCGGCCAATGCACCGGTGGGCATCTTCAACAGCGGCATGTTCTACGACGTCTGGAGCTTCGGCAGCACGCAGGGCTTCAACCCGGCCAACGTCAACGTCCAGGTCCTTCCCGCGGACGTCATCACCAACACCACGGTGAGCGCTCCCGCCACCGCCAACACGGGCGAGCAGGTCAACCTCACGGCGACCGTCGACCCGACCGCGCCCGGTTCGGTGCAGTTCAAGGACGGCGCCGTCAACATCGGCGGGCCGGTCACGGTGGTGAACGGCACGGCCACCCTGCCCCACACCTTCGACACGATTGGCGCGCATGCCATCACGGCGGTCTTCACCGCCGGCAACGGGTTCGTCGGTTCGACGTCGCCCGCGCAGACGGTCAACGTCGCCACCGCCACCACCACCACGCTGACCGTCCCGGCCACCGCCGTCGTCGGCGCCGACGTCACCATCGAGGCCACGATCGCCCCGGCCACCGCGCCCGGCACGGTGCAGTTCAAGGACGGCAACGTCAGCATCGGCGACCCCGTCACCGTGGCGAACGGCACGGCCTCGATCACCCGCAAGTTCCCGGAGGCCAAGTCCCACAGCATCACCGCGCACTTCGTCGGCACCGGCGGCTACAACAACTCCGACTCGGCCGCGTCCGAGCTGAACGTCACCGACGCCGACTTCAACACCACCACCACCGTGCTCGAACCGGTCACCGCCACCGTCGGCGTCCCGGTCAACCTCGCCGCCACCGTCATGCCGATCCCGGACGCCGG
>NZ_JBFUJP010000058.1:0-31058 GCF_056401315.1 Rhodococcus sp. P4_F5
GTGTGGCGCGGCGCGGTCGAGAGGCCTGACCGCGCCGCGCTTCCTGGCGGCGGTGCCGTCCGACCCGGCCCGTCGCGTCGTGGCGGGCCGGGTCGGACGGGTCGTCTAGTCCGAACCGGCGGTGACCGCGACGGCCTCGTCGATGCTGTGCGGCGCCGGGTCGTGGTCGTCGACGTGTGCGAGCACCTTGCGGCCGGTGGCCAGGACGGCGATCGCGGCGGCGGTGCAGGCGGCACCGACCCAGAACGGCAGGTGGATGTTGCTCTCGCCGAGCTTGCCCGCCAGGTACGGGGCTGCGGCGCCGCCGACGAAGCGCACGAAGCTGTAGGCGGCCGACGCGGTGGACCGCTCGACCGGGGCCGAGATCATCACCGTCTCGGTGATCAGTGTGTTGTTCACGCCGAGGAACAGCCCGGCGGCGACGACGCCGACGACCAGCACGGTCTTGTTCTCGGTGAACGCGGCCATCACCGCGAGGTCGACGGCGAACAGCGCGAGCGAGGCCATCATCATGTTCAGCGTCCCGTAGGCACGCTGCAGTCGCGGGGCCAGGAACACCGACGAGACCGCCAGCATCAGACCCCAGCCGAAGAAGATGAATCCGATTGAGTACGTGCCCATGTCGAGCGGGAACGGGGTGTATGCGAGCAGCGTGAAGAAGCCGTAGTTGTAGAGCAGTGCGGTGATCGCGACGGTGAGCAGCCCGCGGTGCCGTAGCGCCCGGAACGGGGCGGCGAGCGAGGTGCGGTCGGCCTTCGGTGCGGGGGTCGCGGGGAGCATCACCACGATCAGGATGAACGCGACCGCCATCAGCACCGCGACGCCGAAGAACGGCCCGCGCCAACTGACGCTGCCGAGCACGCCGCCGAGCAGCGGTCCGGTGGCGATGCCGATGCCCAGGGCCGCCTCGTACAGGATGATCGCGCGGGCGACGCCGCCGCTGGCCGCGCCGACGATGGTGGCGAGCGCGGTCGCGATGAACAGCGCGTTGCCCAGGCCCCAGCCGGCGCGGAAGCCGACGATCTGGCCGACGGTGTCGGACATGCCGGCGAGCGCGGAGAACACCACGATGATCGCCAGGCCGGAGAGCAGGGTCTTCTTGGGGCCGATCCGGCTGGACACCACGCCGGTGATCAGCATGGCGACGCCGGTGACAAGCATGTACGAGGTGAACAGGAGCGAGACCTGGGACGGCGTCGCGTTCAGTTCCTCGCCGATCGGCTTGAGGATGGGGTCGACCAGGCCGATGCCCATGAAGGCGATGACGCTGGCGAAGGCGACCGCCCACACCGCCTTGGGCTGGTGCAGGATGCTGGGGCTGTCGGTCTCGGCGTGGGAGGCCGTGGTGGTGCTGCTCACGGGCAAGTCCTTTGGAGTGAATGGGCCGCTGTGGTGAACGGGCTACGGCGGCAAATTGACGAGCTAGCGCTGAACTGCCGAGGACCGCAGGGCCGCGCGCAGGGCGGCCAGGCTTCGCGAAAGCTGTTCGACCTCTTCGCTGTCCATGTCCGGCAGGTGTTCGGCGAGGGTCGCCCCGATCTCGGCGCGTCCCGCCATGAGCCACTGGTGTCCGGCGTCGGTCAGTTCGACCACGACCGCCCTCGAATCCGAGGGGTCGCGTTGCCGGGTCGCCAGTCCGGTGTCGGTGAGCTGCTTGAGCAGCGCCGTCGCCGTCGGCTGTGAGCAGCGGTCGATGCGGGCGAACTCGCTGATGCGTAGCGCGCCGTACTCGTCGAGGTGGCCCAGTGCCCGCATCCACGCCCGCGGCCGGTCGTCGGTCGAGATCGACGACGCCAGCCGGGTGAAACGTGAGGTGTTGGTGACCAGTTCCGCGAGAACCTCGCGGAGCCTCGTCTCGGAACCGTCCTCGATGCTCACCGAATTAATATTGCATAGGCAAACTATGTATGTAAACCCCTGGGGGTTGGGATCTTCACCCTCGGGGTGAAGAAGTCGGCCGTCGGCCGGACGAAACTCGCAGTTCAGGGTGTTCGCATGCGACCGCGAAAAGGTCGTCGCCGCACCACCGGGAGAGGGGGAGCGATGCCGACCGAATTCTGCTCCGATCCGGCGGGGACTGTTGTCTCCCCCGCAGGGGCGGGAGACACTGGACTGGCAGCGTGTGGAGCTGAGGGGGTGGGGCGGATGCCCCCACTGGCTGGCCCGCGGCGAGCGGCATTCCTGTTCGCCGCCGTGCTCGCAGTGATCGGATACATCGGTGGTCTCGGACCCGCGTCGGCCGCTACCTACCCGTCGGCCGGCGACCCGTCCGGTTCCGTGCTGAACGGCGCCGAGGCGCCCGTTGCGGGTCTACCCCCGGTGACTGGAGCGGATCCCGGCGCGGGCGTGCCTCGGGCGGGGGTACTGCAGGGGCAACAGCTGCCGGGGTGCAACCAGACTGTCGACTGTCAGCCGCCCGATCTGGGGACCGTGCCCGACTACGGAGTGCCCGATTACGGGACCGTGCCCGACTACGGAGCGCCGGACACGGGACCCGTGCCTGACTACGGGGTGCCGGACACGGGACCTGCGCCTGATTACGAAGTCCCCGACACCGGAACCGTGCCCGACATCGAGGTTCCGCGGTGCAACCCGGACCTGATGCCGTGTGGACCGGTGGATCCTCCCGAGATCGTATGTCCGCCGACGTGCGTTCCCGACTGTGAACCTTACTGCGGTGGGCCGCCGCCGATCACGTGCGAGCCGAACTGCGTGCCGCCGCCGGTGAAGGTCTGCCCCGAGGATCCGTCGCTGTGCCCGCCGGGCGGTGAGATCAAGCCCGGTGAGATCAAGCCCGGTGAGATCACGCCTGGTGAGATCACGCCCGGTGAGATCACGCCCGGTGAGATCACGCCCGGTGAGACCAAGCCCGGTGAGACCAAGCCCGGTGAGACCAAGCCCGGCGAGACCAAGCCCGGTGAGACCAAGCCCGGCGAGACCGAGCCGGGGGAGGGCGCCCCGGTCGAGCGACCGGCGGCCATCCCCGGCAGCGCGCCCCCGCTGACCGCGGTCCCCGTCCCGATCCCGGTGGGAACGCCGTCCCCGGCGCCCGACCAGGGCCTGCTGCTCAGCACCCCCGTGGTGGCGCCAGGCGAGGAGCTGACCGCGACCGGCGAGGGCTGCCCGGCGGGTGCGACGGTGTCCATCTCGCTCGGCGGCGCGTCTGCGGGGCAGGTTGCCGCCGACGATGCCGGCACATTCACCGCGCCGCTGTCGACGGAGACGACGTCGGTCGGGCAGTACCGGGTGGCCGCGGACTGCGGACCGGTCCTCACCGCACCGCTCGACGTCGTGCTGGTCAGTCACGCGAGCGGCGCCACGTCCACCGGGGTCGTCATCGTGTTCTTTCTCCTCGTCGGCCTCCTGATCTACCGGCGCCGCCTGCTACCCGTGTCACCGCCTGCCGAGGAGCACTCATGAAGTCGTGGTTGATCGTGCTGGCCGTCGTCCTGTTGGGTGCACTGGGCCCCACGACCGGAGCGGCGGTAGCGTCGGACGCGGCGACACTTGCCGCAGGCGCGGTGACACTGTCGGCGACCGTCAACGGGCAGGACGTGGCGTCTGCGGACCAGCAGCACCCGGTCCGGCTCGACCCCGCCACACCTGCGGACGTCGCGGTCACCGTCACCAACGGGGGCTCGGTGCCGCTCACCGTCGCCGCCGTCGACTTCTCCGGGCATGTCCTCGGGCTGAGCTTCTTCGCATTCCATACCTCCGTGGCCGCGACGGTCGGGCCGGGTGCGACGAAGACGCTGTCCTATCCTCTCGACCTGTCCGGGCTCGACGGCCAGGCCACCGGTCTGGTCAACGGCACCCTGGCGGTGCAGGGGGCCGACGGCGAGCCGGTCGCACAGTTGCCGACGGTCGTCGACGTGCAGGGCTCGCTGGTCTCCGTGTACGGACTGTTCGGGCTCGCGCTGGTGATCCTGACAGTCCTGGCGCTCGTCGACACGGCGCTGGCGATCGCCCGGAACCGGATGCCGCAGAACCGGTGGCGGCGTGGGCTGCGGCTGCTCACCCCCGGGATCGGGATCGGGCTGGTGCTGGTGTTCACGTTGTCCGCGTTCCGGGTGTGGGTGCCGAGCACCGAACGCTGGCTGTTCGTCGCCGGGGCATTCGCCGTGGGGTTCTTCCTTCTCGGCTACCTCACGCCGACGCCGCCGGACGCCGACGCGGAACTCGACGAGGCGCTCGCCGATCAGGAACGGGCTGAACAGGAGCTGGCGGATCAGGAGCTGGCGGATCAGGAACTGGCGGAACGCAAGCCGGCCGGACGGGACGAGCGATGACCACCGAAGCGGAATCGGCACTGGTCCGGGACTCGTTGCCCGGCTACGAGATCGGCGGCGAGATCGGCCACGGCGGCTGCGGCGTGGTGCTCTCCGGCAGGCACCGGGCGCTCAGCCGCCCGGTCGCCATCAAGCAGTTGCCGCCGGCATTCGCGTCGGACCCGGCGGTCCGGCACCGATTCGCCGCGGAGGGCCGGTTGCTCGCCTCGCTGGACCATCCGCACGTGGTGCCGGTGTACGACTTCGTCGAGCACGACGGGCTGTGCCTGCTGGTGATGGAAATGCTGCCCGGCGGCACCGTGTGGAGCCGCTTCACCAAGGTCGGCTTCAACGCGCACTCGGCGGTCGCGGTGGCCCTGGCCTGCGCGGCCGGTCTGACGGCGGCCCACACGCGCGGGATCCTGCACCGGGACGTCAAGCCGGAGAACCTGATGTTTGCCGCGTCCGGGGCGGTCAAGGTTACGGACTTCGGGATAGCGAAGGTGGTCGGCGGCGATCAGACCCTCGCCACCCGCGAGGGCGACGTCCTGGGCACGCCCTCGTACATCGCCCCCGAACAGGCGCGCGGCGGGGATCTCTCGCCCGCGACCGACGTGTACGCGCTGGCGACGATGCTCTACGAACTGCTCTCGGGTTCGCTGCCGTTCCCGGCCGTCGACACCGCAATGGCAATGCTCTTCATGCACGCCTTCGACGAGCCCATCCCGTTGCTCGAGGTGGCGCCCACGATCCCCGAACCGATCGCCGAGGTGGTGATGCGGGGTCTCGCCACCGACCCGGCTGTCCGGTTCCCCACGGCGGAGTCGTTCGGAGTGGAGCTGGCCGCGGCGTCGACGGGGCGTTGGGGTCCGGGTTGGCTTGCCGTGGAGGGTATTCCGGTGATGGGGGCGGACTCGATCGTGACCGCCGCCGGGTCGGGTGTGGTCTCGCCGACGGCACCCGAGTCCGAGACCTCGCCGCTGCCGGTGACCCGGCCGCATCCGAAGCGGGCGACCGCCGCGGACACCGCACCGCCGACCGAGCGGGGCGGGGACGAGCCTCCGCCGACCGCGCCCGGGTCGCCCTCGTCGGCTGGCGCGACGGCTGACCGGCCGACCGCGGCGTCCGAGTCGACGGCGGGCTACGACTCGGACGCGACAATGAATCCCACTGTGCAGCACAGGTCCACGTCGAGTCCCCCGGTCCGCCCGTCGATCACGGTGCACCCACCGGGGGCCCGGTTGGTGGACCTGAGGGACACGGACCTCGTGCCGGTGCAGTCGGTCCTGACGGTCCCGTCTCCGCGGGTGCCGTTCCTCGCGGCCGGAGCACTGGGGGCGCTCGCGGTCGCGGTCGCGCTGGTGGGGGTCGGCTCCCCGGCGTCGGCCCCGCTGCCGCCGCCCGGGGCGGTCACGGTGGCGGGTGCGGACCCCGCCGTCACCGACCCGGTCGCGCTCGACCTCACCCAGCCGATCCCGGTGACCGTCGCCGATCCCGGGCCGGCGGACGCCGCGACGGTCTCGCTACGGGTGCTCGGACGGGCCGTGCAGAGTCAGAGCGCGCCGCTGCTGCCCGGCGCGCCGGCCGCGGCGACCGTGCCACCGCTCGGCGGTGGCTACCTGGTGGCGGGCTCGCTCACCGGCGAGGTGGCGCTGACCCAGGCCGGCGGGGTGACACAGACCTGGCAGTTCCCGGTGCGGACCGCCCAGCGCCCGACGACCACGGCGGTGGCGGCGGGCGTGGTGGTGCTGCTGCTGTTCGCCTTCGCGTATCTGGAGTCGTTCCTGCGCTCGCTGTTGCGCGGGCGCCGGCGGGTCACGGGGTCCGTCGGGGTGCCGGCGAGCGCGGCAGTCCTGGCGGTGGGAGCRGTGGGAGCGGTGTGGGTGCTGCTCGGTCACCAGCCCACCGTCGCCACGATCGTGGTCAGCGCCGTGCTCGCGTCCGCGGCCGGGGTCGCGGCCGTGGTCGGCGCGTCGCGGGTGGGCCGCACCCGCCGGTACCGGCGGGCGCAACGCCGCTGACCGGTCAGCCCTGAGGGGAGCGGACGGCCTCGGCGAACGCCGTCATCAGCGCGGGGTCCTTGACGCCGCGGCTCGACTCGATGCCGCTCGACACGTCGACGCCCCAGGCGCCGCTCGATGCCACCGCCCGCGCCACGTTCGCCGGCGTCAGCCCGCCGGCCAGCACCCAGCGCCGGGTGGGCAGCGCGCTGCGGTCCTGCCAGTCCCAGGTGACGCCCGCGCCCGCGACCGCGCCGTCCACCAGCAGCAGGTCCTCGCCGAGGTCCGAGTCCAGGTCGGTCGCGCTCCCGGTGTTCAACGCCCGCACCACCTTCAGGCCCGCGTCGTGCAGCATCGCGACGTCCGCCGCGGACCACAGGTCGTGCACCTGCACGGTGCCGAGCCCCGCCACCCGGGCCGTCTCGACGATCTCGTCGAGGCCGATGCCGACGTACACGCCGACGGCGAGGGTGCCGTCGGGGACGCGGGCCCGCAGTCGCGCCGCGTGCTCCGCGGTCACCTGCCGCGGGCTGCGGGCCAGCACGAACCCGACCGCGTCGACACCCAGGCCCACGGCCAGGTCCACGGTGGCCTCGTCGCGCAGTCCGCACATCTTGATGAAAGTCATGAAACTCGAGGTCCTCCCGGTGGGCGTTCGGTTCCAGGATATTCGGTGCATCGGGCCGGTCCGGCCACGGCAGCCGTTACGCTCACCCCGCACACGAGACGGCACGCACACGGAGGTTGACGGCATGAAGCTCGAGCACGCGGTGTTCC
Organism: Rhodococcus sp. P4_F5; assembly: GCF_056401315.1. Lineage (NCBI taxonomy): Bacteria > Bacillati > Actinomycetota > Actinomycetes > Mycobacteriales > Nocardiaceae > Rhodococcus > Rhodococcus sp. P4_F5. The sequence goes on from NZ_JBFUJP010000058.1 coordinate 7,046, forward strand.
TGGGCGCCACGACGGCGACGGTTGTCGGTGCCGTCATCGGAAACGAGCGGCTCCAGCAGGTGGCCAAGCCCCTGATGGCGCCCGCGCTGGCGGTCCGGGTGCTGCGCCGCCGCGCGGACGTGGACGCCGCCGACGCCGGGCTGCTGCTGGCGGGGCTCGCGRCCGCCACCGTCGGCGACGTGTTCATGATCGAGCCGGACGACGACGCCCGGTTGGTGCGCGGCGCCTCCTCGTTCGCGGTGATGCAGGCCGGCTACTCCACGCTGCTGGCCCGCCACGGCGCCCGCCCGACGGCCCCCGCGCTGGTGCCGCGGCTGGCCGGCTGGCTGGGTGCGGCCGGCGTGCTGCGGTCCCGGGCACGGACGGTGTCCACCCCGCTCACCGCGTACGGCGCCGTGCTGGGCACCACCTCGACGTTGTCGGCGGACCCGGCGCTCGCGCCCGGCGCGACGGTGGTCGCCGGCACCGCACTGCCGAACGCGGACCGCCGCAGCTGGCTCGCCCTCGGCGGCATGCTGTTCACCGGGTCGGACGCGCTGATCGTGGTGCGGCGCTTGTTCGTTCGCGGCGAGGGCGGTCGCCGCGCGGCGGAGGGCGTGATCCTGGCCAGCTACGCCGCCGCCCAGGTGCTGCTGGTCGAGGGCATGCTCGCACTCGGCGCCTCGCGGCGTGGCGGGAACTGACGACTCGGCGGGAAGTCCTCAGGGGCACAAGATGATCCGGTCTCGGTTCTTGGGGTCGACCCGGATGGTGACCGTCGCCCCGGGGGCGAAGCGTTCGCGGTCCTCCTCGGCGACCTCGTAGACCACCCGGCCGGTGTAGCTCTCCTCGCCCGGCACCACCAGCCGCAGTTTCAGCGCAGTGAGCTGACCGTGGTCGGGGGTCTCGGCCAGGCGCTGGGCGCTCTCGACCGTGGCCCAGCCCTCCATCCCGCGCTTGAGCAGCTTGCGGTCCGCGTGGGTGGGTCGGTTCGCCCACATCATCCCCAGTCCGAGCGTCGCCCCGTACGCCGCGAGCAGTCCGCCGACCTGATAGGGCGCGGTGCCCTCCTCGGTGTACTGGATCAGCCAGCCCAGCCAGACCGCCAGGACGATCACGTAGCCGGCCGTGATGGCGAGCACGGTGCGGACGATGCGATCGTGGAACATCACAGTCCTCCTCCGTCCAGGATAGGCCCGCCGGTGCCCGGCGACCTGCACGGCTTCGTCCCGCGATCGCCGGGCCACTAGGGTCGTTTGTGACGGCAGCGTCGGGACGGCGTTGCCATTGCCGACGGTTGAAGGGGTGTGCGCGTGGGTTCACGTCGAGTGTGGCCGGTTGTGATTGCCGCCGTGGTGGCGACTACCGCCGCGGCCTGCGGGACGTCCACCGCGGAGCAGGCGGCGCCGTCCGCCGACACGACCACGGCGGTGGAGACGACGACACCGGCACCGGCCCCCACCACCGCCGCGGTCACCACAACCACCACTCCGGCGCCGCCGACCGCCACGACCACTGCCGGGCCCACCACGCTGGCGACCATCGAGTTCGTCCGGAACGAGGCCGTCTACTTCTCCTCGGCCGACGGCCGATTCCAGTGCGGCATCGTCGAGCTGGCCTCGCGAGTGGAAGCCGGATGCCAGGGCACCACCACCCCGGTGCCGCCGCGTCCGGACGACTGCATGATCGGCTGGGGCAACGGCATTCGCATCACCGGCGACGGCCGCGGCGCCTTCATGTGTGCGGGCGGGCCGATCTACCTCACCGCGACCGATGCCCCCGGCGCCCCGCTGGCCGCGGGGCAGAAGGTCAGCTCGTTCGGGTACACCTGCACGTCCGAGGCGGCGGGAGTGACCTGCCGCAAGGACGACACCGGCCACGGCTTCCGGATCGCTGCGGCGTCCAACGAAGTCTTCTGAGAGCGGGCACCACGACATGACCGAACACGAGCCCGGACCCACCGAGTGGGGGGAACACCCGCATGGGGTGGGGCCGTGGGCGGTCGAGCACGAGGAGCCCGAACCGACCGACTCGCGCTACGACCCGGAACTGCTGGCGTTGGGGGACCGGCGCAATGTCGTCGACGCCTACCGGTACTGGACGCGCGAGGCCATCGTCGCGGACATCGACAGCCGGCGACATCCCTTCCACGTCGCGATCGAGAACTTCGGGCACGACGCGAACATCGGCACCGTGGTCCGCACCGCCAACGCCTTCGCAGCCGCCGCCGTGCACATCGTCGGCCGTCGGCGCTGGAACCGCCGGGGCGCCATGGTCACCGACCGGTACCAGCACATCGTCCACCACCCCGACGCCGCCGAACTGTTCGAGTTCGCCGCGCGGGAGGACCTGGTCGTGGTCGCCGTCGACAACACCCCGGGCTCGGTGCCGATCGAGACGGCCAACCTGCCGCGCGGGTGCATCCTGCTCTTCGGCCAGGAGGGGCCTGGGGTGACCGAGCACGCGAAGCGGTCGGCCGCGATGACCGTCTCCATCGCGCAGTTCGGCTCGACCCGCAGCATCAATGCGGGGGTCGCGGCGGGGATCGCCATGCACGCCTGGATCCGCCAGCATGCGGACCTGGGACAGTCCTGGTAGCCAATCGGCGCGCGAGTAGGCAGGATCTGTTGTCATGGGGGACGAGTGGTCGAGCAGGGCGGACGCCGCCGAGGAGGCGATGGTCTCCCGGCACGTCCGGCGGCTGTGGGCGCTGCCGGGGACTGCGCTCGGCGTGGTGGCCTGGCCTGCGGTACGTAAGGAACGACTCTTCCTGACCTGGCACTACTGGTGGCAGGCGCACCTGCTCGACTGCATGATCGACGCGGCCGAGCGGGAACCGACCGCAAAGCGGCGCCGCAGGATCGCGAAAACCGCCCGGGCCCACCGGATCCGGAACCTGACCGGCTGGACCAACAGCTACTACGACGACATGGCCTGGCTCGGCATCTCGCTCGAACGCGCGCAGCGACTCCAGCACGTCGACTACCGGATCCCGATCCAGGCGCTCGAGTCCGAGGTCTTCGACTCCTGGGCGCCGGAACGCGGCGGCGGCATCCCCTGGTGCAAGAGGTCGAACTTCTACAACACCCCGGCCAACGGTCCGGCGGCGATCATGCTCGCCCGGACCGGGCGGCTCTGGCGCGCGCAGGCGATGTCCGACTGGATCGACGCCACCCTGCGCGACCCGGCAACCGGCCTGATCTTCGACGGCGTCCGGACCGGGATCCGGGCGAGCGGCATCGATCTGGCGGCCCAGGCGCTGCTCAGCGGACGGCGGCGGACGCCGAACCTGGAGCCGGGCGCGGAGCGGCAGGAACTCGACCGCGCGATCTACAGCTACTGCCAGGGTGTGGTGCTCGGGCTGGAGACGGAACTCGCCGTGCGGGTGGGCGATCCGCGCCACCGGGAGCGGGTGCACGCGCTGGTCGCCGCCGTCGACCGGAACCTGACCGTGGACGGCGTCATCTCCGGGGGCGGGGGCGGCGACGGCGGACTGTTCGACGGCATCCTGGCCCGGTACCTGGCGTTGGTCGCCGCCGACCTGCCCGGCGACGATGCCGCCGACCTGCGGGCTCGCCGGACGGCCGGGGCGATCGTGCTGGACTCGGCCGACGCGGCCTGGGACAACCGGCTGCAGGTGGAGGGGTTGCCACTGTTCGGCCACGACTGGGCGAAGCCCGCGCAGATGCCGGGGCTCGGCGACGGCATCGCGACCTTCACCGGCGGGACCGTCCGGTCCTCGGACATCGCGGAGCGGGACTTCTCGGTGCAGCTCGGCGGCTGGATGCTGATGGAGGCCGCGCACGTCGCGGCCGGGGCGTTCGGACGCTGACCGGAACGTCGAGCTGTGCCGGTCAGGTCGGCGTCGACTCCGCCTGGATCACCCGGGTCACCGCGTCGATCAGGGCGAGGTGGGTGAAGGCCTGCGGGAAGTTGCCCTGGTGCCGGCCGGTGGCCGCGTCGATCTCCTCGGCGTACAGCCCGAGCGGGCTGGCCAGCGCCAGCAGCCGTTCGCACAGCGCGCTCGCCCACTCGTCCTCGCCGATCATCGACAGCGCCGTCACCAGCCAGAACGAGCAGGTCACGAAGGCGCCCTCGGTGCCGCTGAGCCCGTCGTCGGTCTCGGTGGTCCGGTAGCGCAGCACCAGACCGTCGGCGGTCAGCTCGTCGGCGATCGCGTTCACCGTGGCCCGCACCCGCACGTCGTCCGGGGGTAGGAACCCCATGATCGGCAGCAGCAGCACGGCCGCGTCGAGCGAGGTGGAGCCGTAGCTCTGCACGAACACCCCGCGGGCGTCGACGCCGTGCGCGCACACGTCTGCGTGGATCTCGTCGGCCTGCTCGCGCCACCGGCGCGCCAGGTCCGCGTCCCCGCGGCCGGCGGCGAGCGTCGCCCCCCGATCGACCGCGACCCAGCACATCGCCTTCGACGCGGTGAAATGCTGCGGCTCGCCACGGATCTCCCAGATGCCGCGGTCGGGTTCGCGCCACACCGCCAGCGCACCCGCGACCAGGTTCGTCACCAGGGTCCAGGCCGGGGGACCGAGCTGGCTGGCATGTTTCACGTGGGTGGCGATGGAGTCGACGGTCATGCCCCACATGTCGTGCTGCTGCTGGTCCCAGGCGCCGTTTCCGATCCGCACCGGCCGGGCGCCGTCGTAGCCGCCGAGATGGTCGAGGGTGTGCTCGGTGAGCTCTCGTTCGGCGTCGAGGCCGTACATGATCTGCAACGGACCGGACGCGACGGTGTCGACGAGGAAGGCGAAGTACTCGAACGCCTCCCACTCGTGGCCGAGCTCGAACAGGGCCCGAAGGATGAACGTCGAGTCCCGGATCCAGGTGAAGCGGTAGTCCCAGTTGCGCTCGCCGCCGGGCGTTTCCGGCAGCGAGGTGGTCGCGGCGGCCATGATGGAGCCGGTCGGCGCGTAGGTCAGTCCCTTGAGCGTGAGGGCGCTGCGCTCGAGGTGCGGGCGCCACCTGTGGTCGGGCAACCGGGTGTGCCGCAGCCAGCGCAGGAAGAACCGTTCGGTGTCACTGACCTGCCCGGCCGCCACGTCGTAGTCGGCCGGTGTCCAGTCTCCCCAGGACAGTGCCACGAAGGCGGTGTCGCCGGCGTCCATGTCGACCCGGCCGCCGGCGCGGGCGCCGCCGAGGCCGAGGCTCAGGCTGGTGGTCAGCGTCAGCGCAACCGTCGAACCGGCCGCGGCGGCGCGCGCGGACCCGTAGCCGTCGGCGGAGTACCGCCACGAACCGGGCGTGCGGCCGTAGTCGAACAGCGGAAGGCAGTTCGTGGTGAGCTCGACGGTCCCTTCCAGGCAGACCACGGTGCGCACCAGGCAGCCCAGCGCCACGAAGCCGGACGGCGGCCGCCGGTAGTGCTCCATCCGCCCGCCACCCCGGTACGGCGCCATCGCCATGGCGTCGCGCACCACCAGGGTGCCGGTGGGGGTGCACCAGGTGGTCTCGAGCACCAGCGTCCCCGGCAGGTAGCGGCGCTGGGAGGGCACGGTGAGGCCGGCGGGCGCCAGCCGGAAGTAGCCGGCCCTCCGGTCCAGGAGCGCACCGAACACGCTAGGGGCGTCGGGCCGCGGCAGGCACAGCCACTCCACGCTGCCGTCGGGGGCGATCAGTGCGGAGGTCTCGCAGTCGGAGAGGAAGGCGTAGTCCGCGATCGGCGGGAAGTCGGACATCGCGTCGGCCGTCCTTCCCTGCAGTCGGGGAGGACGACTCTACCCAGGCCGCGCCCGTCAGTCGACGGTGTAGTCCTCGGCGGGGCGCGCCATCTCCTGCCGGTACTGCCGAATCCCGATGATCGTGCCCACCACCAGCAGGGTGATCAGGACTCCGAGCACGGCGGGCATCAGCCACGGGACCCGGTGCAGGAAGCCACCCGCGTAGAAACCGAGCAGCAGCAGCACCGGGGCCCAGGCGAGGGCGCCGAGGGTGCTCGCCACGGTGTACGTGCGGTGGTTCATCCGGGCCGCGCCCGCGACCATCGGGCAGAGCGTGCGCACCCACGGGATCCAGCGGGCGACCAGCACCGACCAGAACCCGTGCCGGTCCAACAGCGTGTTCACCTTGTGCAGGTGCTCGGTGGTGACGTACTTGCCGCCGCGGCGCGCAACCAGTCGATGACCGGTTCGGTGCCCGATCGCGTACCCGACCTGGTTCCCGGCGATCGCGGCGATCGCGGCGCCGGCGGCCAGCGCCCACACGTGGACGGCGCCCGAGGCGTGTCCGGCGAGCACGATGCCCGCCGTCAGGAGCATCGAGTCGCCGGGGAGGAACAACCCGACAATGAACGCGCACTCGAGAAACACGAAGGTGACGACGATCAGCCACACCAGCATCGGCCCCGCCGTCTCGAGCGGTCCGAAGACGCCTGCGGCAAGTGTCACTGAGTCGAGTCCGGTGTCGGAGCCGAGGTCGGCGTGGGGACTGGGCCGGTCATGAGGGCGGCGCCCGTCACAGAACTTCGAACATCACGGGATCAGGGCGTGCGCTCGTCTTGGGGCGCGGCGGCGGGTTCGGGCGCCACACCACCGGCCTTGCGGGAGGCCAGGAACCGCTTGCCGACCTCCAGCATGATCGGGATCACCGAGACGAAGACGATGAGGATGAAGATGACGTCGACGTTCTTCTGGATGAACGTGATCTGGCCGAGGAAGTAGCCGAGCAGCGTGACACCGGCGCCCCACACGATGCCGCCGATGACGTTGTAGGTGAGGAACACCGAGTACTTCATCTTCGCCGCGCCGGCCACCAACGGGGCGAAGGTGCGCACGATCGGCACGAAGCGGGCCAGGAAGATGGTGGCGGGGCCGTGCTTGTCGAAGAAGGCGTGCGACTCGTCGAGGTAGGCCTTCTTGAAGATCTTCGAATCGTTCGACTTGAAGAGGGTGGAGCCGCCCTTTGCCCCGATGAGGTAGCCGACCTGGTCGCCGAGGATCGCGGCGATCGGGATCGTCACCATGAGCACCCACAGCGGTGCGAACGGCTCGATCTCCGTCGACTTCGACGCCGCGATGAGACCCGCCGTGAACAGCAGCGAATCACCAGGCAGCAGCGGGAACAACAGGCCCGACTCGATGAACACCACCAGCAGCAGGCCCGCGAGGACCCACGTGCCGAACGAGTTCAACATGTTGACGGGGTCGAGGAATCCGGGCAGCAGCGCCAGATTCGTGGTCACGGACTCTGATGCCGCCTGCACAATCACGCGGCCCAGAGTACCGGGGTCCGCTGAGTGCACGCTGAGCCCGTCGCCTTGACAGGCGGAATCAAGCCTGGTCAGTGGCCGCGGGCCTGGTCAGGGGACGCAGAGGAGACTATCGGCGTCCGGGTTGCCATACTGCATGTACCCAACCGGAGCACCGACACGATCGGTGCCACCCCCACCGACTCGCTTTATGGAGGTCAGTTCCGTGCCGATCGCAACTCCCGAGGTCTACACCGAAATGCTCGGTCGGGCCAAGGAGCACTCCTTTGCCTTCCCCGCCATCAACTGCACCTCCTCCGAGACGATCAACGCCGCGATCAAGGGCTTCGCGGACGCCGGCAGTGACGGCATCATCCAGTTCTCGACCGGCGGCGCGGAGTTCGGCTCCGGCCTCGGCGTCAAGGACATGGTGACCGGCGCCGTCGCGCTCGCCGAGTTCGCGCACGTCATCGCCGCGAAGTACGACGTGACCATCGCGCTGCACACCGACCACTGCCCGAAGGACAAGCTGGACAGCTTCGTCCGCCCGCTGCTGGCCATCTCGCAGGAGCGCGTCAACGCCGGCCAGAACCCGCTGTTCCAGTCGCACATGTGGGACGGCTCCGCCATCCCGATCGACGAGAACCTGGAGATCGCCAAGGAGCTGCTCAAGCTCTCGGCGGCCGCGAACATCATCCTCGAGGTGGAGATCGGCGTCGTCGGCGGCGAGGAGGACGGCGTCGAGGCCGAGATCAACGACAAGCTGTACACCTCCAGCGAGGACTTCGAGAAGACCGTCGACGCCCTCGGCGTCGGCGAGAACGGCAAGTACCTGCTGGCCGCCACCTTCGGCAACGTGCACGGCGTCTACAAGCCGGGCAACGTCAAGCTCAAGCCCGCAGTGCTCGAGGAGGGCCAGCGGGTCGCCGCGGCGAAGCTCGGCCTGATCGCAGGCTCGCAGCCGTTCGACTTCGTCTTCCACGGCGGCTCGGGCTCGCTGAAGTCGGAGATCGAGGACTCGCTGAACTTCGGCGTCGTCAAGATGAACGTCGACACCGACACCCAGTACGCGTTCACCCGCCCGATCGCCGGACACCTGTTCTCCAACTACGACGGCGTCCTGAAGATCGACGGCGAGGTCGGCAACAAGAAGGTCTACGACCCGCGCAGCTACCTCAAGAAGGCCGAGGCCGGCATGACCGCTCGCGTCATCGAGGCCTGCAACGACCTCAAGTCCGCGGGACGGTCCGTCTCCGCCGGCTAGTTCGACCCGACGAAAGTGCAGTTGTCGACGCGGCCACTCGGCCGATGCGTCGACAACTGCACTTTTTTCGTTGAGCCCGAGTTGCCCGAGGGGTTCGTCGTTTGTGCCCGGGTCAGCAGACCTTCCAGACCTCGCCGTCCTGCTGCAGGGTGAACGAACGCGCGGATCGGTCGTTCGGGGCGGCCGCGGTGTGGACCGTCACCTGCGCGATGGCGGTGCCGTCGGTGACGGAGACCGCGTCGACGCTGTCGATCACCGGAATCGAACCCTGATCCGTCGAGGCCTTGTACACCTGGGCGAACTGCGCGTCGTGGATCCGCTGGTAGTAGCCGCCCAGCTCGCCGCAGGTCGAGGCGCGCAGCGTGGTCAGGTCGCCCGCCGCGATCGCGCCGGTGAAGGTGTGGATGGCGTCCTCGACCTGGGACTGCGTGTTGTCGGCGCTGCGGCCGGAGAGCAGGTACGCCCCCGCACCGACGGCCACGGCCACCACCGCGACGACCGCCACCAGCAGCGGCCACCGTCGACGGCCGGTCGGGGCGGGCTCGGTCGCGGGGATCCTCGCCGGCCGCGGCGCGGGGGCCGGGACGCTCGCCGCGGGTGCCGCAGGGACCTCCGGCGCGCCTGCGGCCGGGGGCTGGACCCGGGCGGGCGCGGGGCGACCCGGCCCCACCCGGACGGGCGCGGCCCGCGTCGCGTGCGGGATGACGGTGGTGGGCGTCGAGTTGTCCGGTGCGGGGTTTCCCGGCGCCGTCTCCGCAGTTTCAGTCGCCGGGGCCGCCGTCGCTGGGGCCGCCGACTTCTCGGCCGCAGACGGCTCGGGCCGCGTCTGCTCGGGGGCAGGCCGTTCCAGTCGGACCGTCGCGCTGTCGGCGTCGGCCGATGCCGCTGTCGAGGCATCCGGGCCCGACGCGTCCGCAGTCGGGGAGTCCGAGAGCGTGGGGTCAGGCGTCTTGGGGTCCGGCACGTGGTGCACCCTTTCAATCGTCGATCCGTGTCCTGGTGTGGGCAGCCTATCGAGCATGGGGCCGCCGGGGCACAATGGTCGCCATGACCTCTTTCGGTGATTTGCTCGGCCCGCAGCCCACCCTCCTTCCCGGGGACGAGGACGCGGAGTCGGAACTGCTCAACCATGCTGACCCCAAGCAGGTGGCCGCGGAGCACCCGACGGCCTCGATCGCCTGGGCTTACCTGGCGGAGGCGGCCCTGGACGGGGGCGAGACGATCACCGCCTACGCGTTCGCCCGCACCGGCTACCACCGGGGCCTGGACCAGTTGCGGCGCAACGGATGGAAGGGCTTCGGGCCCGTCCCGTACAGCCACGAGCCGAACCGCGGATTCCTCCGCTGCGTCGCGGTGCTGGCGAAGGCCGCCCAGCAGATCGGTGAGTCCGACGAGCACGCCCGCTGCCTCGACCTGCTCGAGGACTGCGACCCGCGGGCCGCGGAAGCACTGGGTCTCGGCTAGCCGGTGGCGGCCCGCCGGCTTCGTCTCACGGAGCGCGGCCGGAGGCGATTGAAGGTCTCCACGGCGCGTCTTCGCGCCTCCCTGTTCCCGGTCCTGCAGTGTGCGATTGCGGCCGGGCTGGCCTGGTGGGTCGCCAATGACCTTCTCCACCACCCGAATCCGTTCTTCGCGCCGATGGCCGCGGTCATCTCGTTGGGACTGTCGATCGGTGCGCGGCTGCGGAGGTCGATGGAGTTGGTGGCGGGTGTCGCCGTCGGTATCGGCGTCGGCGACCTGCTGATCTCCCAGATCGGCAGTGGCGCCTGGCAGATCATGCTCGTCGTGGCGCTGGCCATGGCCACCGCGATCTTCGTGGACGGCGGACCGATCATCCCGATGCAGGCCGCCACCTCTGCCGTCCTGGTGGCGACGCTCATCCCGCCGGACGTGGGCGGTGGTCCCGACCGGATGATCGACGCGCTGATCGGCGGGATGGTCGGGGTTCTCGTCGTGGCCTTCGTCCCGAGCCACCCCGTGCTCCGCGCCAGGCAGAGTGCCGCCGGCATTCTCGGCACGGCCGCCGAGGTCCTGCAGATGGTCGCGGACGGTCTGATCGCGAACGACCCGGAACCGATCGTGGCGGCGCTGCGCAAGGCCCGCGGCACGCAGGCCCAGATCGACGGGCTGCGCGCGCAGATCGTCGGGGGCCAGGAGGTCAGCCTCGTCTCCCCGATGTACTGGCGTTCGCGGCCCCGGCTCGAACGGCTCAGCGCTGCCGCCGACCCGATCGACAATGCGATGCGCAACATCCGGGTGCTGGCCCGGCGGTCGCTCACGCTGGTCCGGGACGACGAGATCCTCGACCCCCGGCTGGTGGACGAGATCGAGCGGCTCGCGCATGCCGTGGACGTGCTGCGCCGGATGGCGCTCGCCGACCCGGGCCAGCAGCCGGACCGGGCGGAGGCGGCCCGGGTGTTGCGGTCGGTGGCCGCCGCGGCGAAGCCGGAGATGGTGAAGGGCGCGGGCATCTCGGCGACCGTGGTGTTCGCCCAGATCCGGTCGCTGATCGTCGACCTGCTCCAGGTCGCGGGCCTGAGCCGGATCTCGGCCATCGCAACCCTGCCGCCGACCGTGCCCCATCCCGCGTATCCGCCGGAGCTGTGACCTGCCCGGGTCGCTTCCCGACTGCCTCAGGGGTACGCCCGKACCGCCTCCGGTTTCGATATATGCGAATGTGTGCATATGATGGTCGCGAGTCGGCGGCGGGTTACCCGCGTGAAGGAGGCAGTCATGGGTGTGGGGCACGGTCACAGTCACGGTGGTGCGCCGACCGCGGTCGGGCCGTCGCGGTCGCGGATCAGCCGGATGGTGATCGCCCTAGGCATCCTGCTGGCGTTCCTGGGACTCGAGGTGGCCGTCGGGCTCGCCATCAACTCTCTGGCGCTGCTCGCGGACGCCGGCCACATGCTCACCGACGTGGTGGGGATGTCGATGGGCCTGGTGGCGCTGCTGCTGGCCAGTCAGGGTTCCAAAGCCGCCGCCCGGACCTTCGGCTGGCATCGCGCCGAGGTGCTCACGGCGATGGCCAATGCGGTACTGCTGCTCGGGGTCGCGGCGTGGGTGATGTACGAGGCGATCGGCCGGATCGGGGACGCTCCGGACGTTCCGGGCCTGCCCCTGATGCTGACCGCTGCCGCCGGTCTGGCGGCGAACATCGTGGTCATGCTGATGCTGCGCGCCGACGCGAAGGACAGCCTTGCGGTCCGCGGCGCCTACCTCGAGGTGCTCGCCGACGCGGTCGGCAGCGTCGGGGTGCTCATCGCCGGCGCCCTGGTGATGGCGTTCAACTGGGCCTACGCCGACATCGTGGTGGGCGTGCTGATCTCCCTGTGGGTGGTGCCGCGTGCGGTCAAGCTCGCGGGGGCGGCGCTGCGCATCCTCACCCAGGCCTCGCCCGCCAACGTCGACGTCGACGCGGTGCGGGCAGACCTGCTTGCCCTGCCGGGGGTCCAGGACGTGCACGACCTGCACGTGTGGACCCTCACGACCGGGATGGATGTCGCCACCGTGCACCTGACCTGTGAGCCCGGGGCCGTGGGGGTGCTCGGCGCGGCCAAGGTGGTGCTCGACGGACACGGCCTCGGCCACGCCACCGTGCAGGTGGAGTCCAGCAGCGAGGGCTCGCGCTGCAAGGAGGACCTCACCTGGTGAAGCGGGTGACCCCGGCGCCCGGCCGCCAGAGGTCGACGTGCAGCTTGTCCTCCTCCACGGTGGTGAGCGCCGCCTCCTCGACGGCCAACTCGAAGATCTCCGCGTCGCCGGGGTCGTTCGGGTAGGCGTCGATGATCTTGCTCTTCTCGGCCCCGAGCAGTTCGCGTGCCCGGCCGGAGATCTTCGCGTCGCCGCCGGACATGGTGGCGTCGCCCGGATTGGAGTGCAGCGCGTAACGCGGATCTCGCCGCAGGTCGAGCACCTTGCGGGCGCCCGGCATGGAGCCGAGCACCAGAAGTCCCTCGAACATCTCCACCTCGGTGCCGCTGACGCGGGGCGCGCCGTCGGTCCTGAGGGTGGCCAGGACGTGGTGTTTGTTCGCCTCGAGCCGGGCCCGGATCGCCGCGGCCAGAACGGGGGCCTCTGCGCTGAACTGCTGCCAGGTGGTCATCGGTCCAGTGTGCACGCGGGCACCGACAAATCTCCGAGACCCGATGGGCCGCCGCGGAACCGGTCCTGACCGAGTGGTTACTGGACACAGGTCGGACACAGGTAGCCAGTACTCATGTGGTGGTCGGTGCCAGACGATAACGTCTGCGACGTGAATCCAGTCAGCTTCCTCCGCGGCGGCCGCAGGGCGCGCCGGACGGGCGCCACTGGTCCCCACACGAATTCGGCGAGCATGCCGGCTGCGGTGGGGTCCGAGCCGGTGCCGCTCGCGTCCGGTCCGGGCGAACTGTGGCGCGCCCAGGTGCAGCGGCCTGACCTGGCGTTGTGGGTCGCCCACTGTGTCGAGATCCGTTGCGCCGAGATGGGTGGCGCCGAGATCGGTGGCGTCGCGGGCGTCGGTTCGGGCTCCGGAGCGAGGCTCGACGTGGACCGGCTGCGGGCGGCCAGTCGTTGCGCGACCGCGGAACTGGGGACCGGGCTGGTGCGGCTCGTGGAGGTCGACGGCCTGCCGCACCAGCTGTTCGACCCGGCACTCGATGTCGAGCCCGACTACCTCGACCTGCGCGACGAGGTCTCCCCGCGGGCAGCGGCGGAGGCATGGATGCGTGCGGAGCTCACCGGACCGGTGGACTTCGGCAGTGACCGGCTCGCGCGGATCGCGGTGCTGCAGATCGGCGATGCGCACCACCTGTGGTTCAGCCGCGCCCATCGAACGGTCCTGGACGGATTCGGGGCGGTGACCCTGCTTGCGCGCGCCGCGGAACTGTACGACGCCGCGACCGGCGGCGGAGCCGCGCGTCCGAACCGGGCCCTCGCGCCCTCGGCCATCGACGACCTGGACCGTGGTTACGCCGCGTCGCAGCGACGGAGCACGGACGCCGCGTACTGGGCCGAACGGCTGGCCGGTGCGCCCGCGTACACGGGCCTCGCCGGGGAGGTCGCGCCCGGCTTCGGGCCCGGCGAACTCGCGTCCGCGGACGGCCCCCGTCGCGGTGACCTGACCGTCGACGCCGTGCTGCCCGGCGGATCGGACCTGCTGGTGGCGGCGGAGCGACGGTACGGACTGGGTTCCGCCGCGCTCGCCGCGTCGGCCCTCGCGGCCTACCTCGCGCGGGTGACCGGGCGGACCGACCTGGTGCTGGACCTGCCGGTACCGGCCCGGATGGGGGCAGGGCTTCGGTACTCGGGCGGCTCGCGGGAGAACACGGTGCCGTTGCGGTTGCATGCCCCCGTCGACGCCACGGTGGGGGAGCTGCTCGCCGATGCCCACCAGGCCCTGGTCGGGGCGGTGCAGCATCAGCAGTTCCGGGTCGCGGCCGGTGACGGGCCCGTGGCACACGGACCGTTGCTGCAGGTCGCCCTGTCTCCCAGGGAGATTCGCCTGACCGGGCTGGACGTCGAGATTCGCGACCTGTCCACCTCGCCGGTGGTGGACCTGCGGGTCGAGCTGGCCGAGTGCCCGGACGGCATTGTGCGGCTGGGGTTCACGGCGAACCCGTACCGCTACGACGAGGGCACGCTCGCCAGGCACCACCGGCGGTTCCTGCGGCTGTTCACCCGGCTGCTCGAGGCCGCGCCGTCCGACCTCATCGGTGAGTTGCGGACGGAACCGAAGGTGGCCCTGCGGGTGGTCTGAGCGGGTCAGAGCCAGAAGCGCATGAGGTAGTTGCCGTACTGGGCCCACTCTGCGGGCACCCCGGACAGGCCGAACAGCCCGTAGATCGCGTCGAAGAAGACGACGTTGATCGCGGGCACGAACAGCAGGGCGACCAGGAACAGCAGGCCGAGGCCCTTGAACTGGTCGAGCGAGCGCCGGGTCCGGGGCGACAGCGAGGGCTCGAGGGCGGTGTAGCCGTCGAGGCCGGGTACCGGGATCAGGTTCAGCACCGTCGCCATCACCTGGAGGAACGCCAGGAAGCTGAGCCCGTACCAGAACACCGGGTGGGTGCCGGCGTCTGCGAACAGCCGGATCACCGCCAACAGCACCACCGCCGAGACCGCGTTCGCGGCGGGGCCGGCCAGCGCGATCCGGCGCGCCGCGCCGGCCGGCAACAGGTCGGTGCGCAGGTACACCGCGCCGCCGGGCAGGCCGATGCCGCCGATCGCGATGAACAGCACGGGCAGCCCGATCGACAGCAGCGGATGGCTGTACTTGAGCGGGTTCAGGGTGAGGTAGCCACGGGCCGCCACCTCGTCGTCGCCGTACCGCCACGCCGTGTACGCGTGCCCGAACTCGTGCAGGCACACGGTGACCACCCAGCCCGCGACGACGAGCAGGAAGACCCCGACGTTCGCCAGCGTCGACCGCGGCTCCGCCTGCCAGGCGAGCACGCCGCCCGTGACCGCGATCGCGACCACCCCGAGGAACACGGGGCTCGGTCGGACCGCGGCCCGTCGGGTGGAGGCGCCGGGGAATGTCATAGGCCCAGTATCGCCCGTGGGTGGTGCGTCATCCGGTGTCCGTGGATCAGCCGCGGACGAGCAACCACTCCCGGGTGTCCCGGTAGAAGCTCGACCGCTTGAGCGCCCGCGGCGTGGTCACCCCGTCGCGGGTCACCACCGCCCCGACCGCGCCGAGCTGGATCGCCCGTCCCGGTGACCATCTGGTCGGCAGGAACGCCCAGCGTCGCGCGACGCCGGCGCGCAGGCCCGGCATCTCGAGGGTGGGGGTGATCCGCAGCGTCGACACGGTCCCGGAGAACAGCCGGGTCGAGTCGACGTAGGCCTCGCCGACCAGTTCGGCGCCTTCCGGGCCGGTCACGGTGGCCTCGCCGACCAGCGCGGTGCCCGCGTCGTCACGGATCAGCGGCACGGTTCGCGCCCGGCCGTGCCGTGCCAGTTCGGCTGCGCGGTCGCCGACCGGCAGCCCGTACAGCCGGGTCGCGGCGGACCGCGTCGGGCTCACGTAGGCGAGTTCGACGTGCAGTCGGTCGCTGCGCATCAGCCGGGTCAGGGCCGCGGCCAGGGCGCCGTCGCCGCCCACCACCACCAGCCGGGGAGCGCCGGGGCCGGCGTCGTCGAACTGCGGGAGCAGGGTGTCGAAGTCGGGCTTGGCGGGTACCGCGGGCGCCGTCACGGCGGGCAGCTGCGCCAACGGCCCGGGCACCGTCACGTCTCCACAGGCAAGCACGATGGTGGTCACAGGGTCAGCTCCCGGTCGGTGTGAATGTCGCGGTGGTCCGCCCCGACGATACGAACGTCGCACGCGGCCGGCGACACCGGTGGCCCGGAACCACGGAAGTTCCGCAGATCAGGTAGCGCAATACGCGTGTGCGGCGGGCCGAAGAGTCCTAGCGTTGAACGGTGTAGTCGCTACGCCCTCGCGTGGCTACGCCATCTAGTCGCTACCGACATCGGAGTGCACGATGCAGATCACCGAGATGCAGCTCAACGAATTCTCGCGGGCACGATCCCGCACCCACGCCCGCGTCACCAGGTTCTGTCGGTCCGGTCTCGCGGCGGTGGTCACCGAACTGCGTCGCGACGGCGCCGCCGAGACCTCGGAGGAGCTGGCCGCCGCCCGCACGCTGCTCGCGTTGGGGATCGGCCAGATGTCCACCCTGACGTCGCTGCACGAGCACCCGTTCCAGGTGCAGCCCGTGTTCGGCGAGCAGGAGGTGCATGCGGACATCGGCCGGTTCGTCGCACACCCGGACCGGGTGCAGGTCTCCGCGGACCTGCCCGCGGATGCGCCGCACGGACCGGTGCGGATCGTCTGGTTCAACATGGACTCCCTGGTCGGCGGGACGCAGACCGTCGAACCGCACCTCGAGGGCGACGGGTCGTACCGGGCCGAGAGCGAGGTCCAGTCGGGTGTCGGCGTGGTGGTCGCGGGGCTGGTCCCGGCGGTCGACGAGGGTCAGGTCCGGGCCGGGTTCGCACTCGTCGCGGAGTGAGCCCGGCCGGTCCGCGTGGCGCCGGACGCCGGAGTGCTGGGGGGACGGGCACCTTGTCCCGAGAAATGTCGGGCCAGGTCATAGACTCGGCAGATGGTCGTTGCATGGTCCACGGTGAACCGTGATGCGCAACTGCACACGGTGATGTCGGCTCTTCGCAACCGACGGGGCCCGTGGGGGGCCGTGCTGACAGGTGACGCCGGGGTGGGGAAGACAACGTTGGCCCGCGACGCCGTCGAGGCGTTTGCGCCGCAGAGCCGGTGGGCGGCGGGCACCGAATCCGCACGCAGCGTTCCGTTGGGGGCGTTCGCGCACGTGGTCGGGGTGTCCAGTCCGATGGAACCGGCGTCGGTGCTGCGCGCGGCCCGGGCACATCTGCAGGAGCTCGGCACCGACGTCGTGATCGGCGTCGACGATGCGCACCTGCTGGACAAGCTATCCGCCACCTTCGTGCATCAGCTGGCGGTCAATCGCATTGCGCCCCTTGTGGTTACCGTGCGAAACGGGGAGCAGGTGCCGGATGCGGTCACCGCCCTGTGGAAGGACGGGTTGCTCGAGCGGGTGGAGCTCGCGCCGTTCACCCTGGACGAGACCAGGGCGTTGGTGCAGTCGGTGCTCGGCGCGCCGGTCGAGGAGTCCAGCGTCAAGCGAATCCACGTGATGTCGGAGGGCAATCCGCTGTTCCTGCGGCACGTTGTCGACGGTGCGGTCGAGGTCGGGCGGCTGCGTGAGGTCGCCGGGGTGTGGCAGCTGCGCGGCGAGACGGTCGTCAACCCGCACCTGAGCACACTGATCGAGGCGCGCATCGACCACCTGGATCCGGCATTGCGACACGTGTTGGAGCTGTTGGCCTTCCAGGAGCCGTTGTCGCTGGAGGTGCTCTCCACGCTGAGCGACCCCGCGACGGTGGAGGCAGCCGAGAGCGCGGGGCTGATCCGGGTGCGTCAGCGCGACGACACCGGGCTGACGGTGAAGCTCGCGCACCCGCTGTACGGCGAGGTGGTGCGCGCCGGCACCGGCGTCCTGGCGGCCCGGAGGCTCCGCGGCGAGCTGGCCCGGCAGATCGCCGCGCACCCGCCCGCCCACGTCAGCGACCGGATCCGGCTGGCGGTGCTGGCGTTGGACAGCGACTCGCCCCCCGAGCCCGACCTGCTGATCTCCGCGGCCAGCGCGGCGCTCACCCTCGGCGAGCTGGAGTTGGGGGAGCGGCTGGCCCGGGGCGCGATGGCGATGGGGGCCGGGTTCGCGGCGGCCCTGCCGTTGGCGAACACCTTGGCCTGGCAGGGACGTGGCGCCGAGGCGGAGGCCGTGCTGGGGCCGATCGACACCACGAACCTGGGCGAGTTCGACCTGCTGCTGTGGTGCCTGCCGCGCGCGGCGAATCTGTTCTGGATGCTGGGCAGGCCCGCCGACGCGGCCGCGGTGATGGAGTCGACGCGCGCCCGGCTGACCCACCCGTCGGCGCTGAACCTGGTGGACGCGCTGGAGGCGATGTTCGCGGTGTACACCGTCCAGGCCGGGGCGACCACCCAGATCTACGACGTCATCGACTCGCCGCACGCGCTGCCGCTGGCGACGGCCTGGGCCGGTGCCAGCGGCGCCCTCGCCACCGCGTACCTGGGCCGGTTCGACGAGGTCGAGCCGTTCGCGGTGCGGGGGCTGGCGGCCGCGGCGCAGTCCGAGAGCGGGAATCTGCGCTTCACCATCGGACTCGGCCAGGTGTACACGCACAGCATGCGGGGCGACCTGCGGGCCGCGGGGGCCACGGCTCGCGAGTACGCCGACTACGCGGAGATGCAGCAGCCGGGGCGCTCCCTCGGCGGGGTGCTGCTCGGGCGCGTGTACTACCTGCAGGGTGCGCTGTCGTCGGCGGAGACGGAATTCCGTCAGGCCGCCGCGGTGCTCGAGGGCACCGGGTACTCGTGGGCGTTCCTGTCGGCGGCGTTCCTGTGCCAGACCCTCGCGGCGCGAGGCCTGGCCGTCGAGGCGCAGGAGGCGTTGATCCGGGCCGAGCGGCTCTTCGGCGTCAACACCGAGTTGTTCCGGTCGGACCTCGAGATGACCCGTGCCTGGGTGGCGGCTGTGGTGCGCGACCGCAACCGCGCGGTCGCCCACGCGCGGACCGGGGCCCGTGTCGCGGCGGCGGCGGACCAGTTGGCGCAGGAGGCGATGTGCCTGTACCTGGCGGCCCGCTTCGGCGACGGCAGTGTCGCCGACCGGCTCGGGCAGATCGCCGCGCGCGTGGACAGCCCCCTGATCTCGATGGGTGCCGCGCACGCCCGGGCGGTGGCCGACCGGGACGGGGCCCGACTCGACGCACTCGCCGGCAAGCTGGAGGCCGTGGGCGCGCTGCTGGCGGCGGCCGACGCCTGGGCGCAGGCCGCGACGGCACACGCCGCGACGGGCAGCCGCCGCGCCGAGCTGGCGTCCACCGCGTCGGCCAAGCGGCTGGCGGAGCGCTGCGACGGGGCGTCCACCCCGGCGCTGACGGCGGTCTCGAACCCGCTCCCACTGACCGGCCGGGAGCTCGAGGTGGCGTCGATGGTCGCGCAGGGGCTGTCCAACAAGGAGATTGCCGAGCAGTTGGTGGTGTCGGTGCGCACCGTGGAGGGCCACATCTACCGGTCCTGCACCAAGCTCGACGTGCCGGACCGGTCGGCGCTGGCCGCCGCGGTCCGGATCGAGGGCAGGTAGCCCACTACCCGCGCGGGAGTCCGTCACCTCGGCAAGACTGATGGGGGGCGACGGGGATCTGCGAGTCCAGGAGGGAATGGCGATGATGCGGCGTTCGCGTCCCGCGGGGCCGGACCCGGCGCGGCTGGGCGGGGCGAAGTTTGCGCCCCCACCGGTGCGTGCCGCCGAGCCGGTGGTGTTCGAGACCGTGCCCTTCCGCACCACCGAGTCGCCGCCGCGTGAGCTGAACCTGCGGCACGTGGTCTCCGGCCCGCGACCGACCCGGGGGCCGGTGCTGATGATCGCGGGCACGAGTGTGCGGGCGAACATCTTTTCGCCGCCGACCGAGGACACCCTGCCGGGAATGCTGTCCCGGGCCGGGTTCGATGTGTGGATCTCGAACTGGCGGGCCAGTTTCGAATTCGCGCCGAGCCGGTTCTACCTCGACGACGCCGCGGTCCACGACCACCCGGCGGCGGTCGCGACGGTGCTCGCGGCGACCGGTGCGCAGACCCTCAAGGCCGTCGTGCACTGCCAGGGGTCCACCAGTTTCATGATGTCCCTGATCGCGGGGCTGGTGCCGGAGGTGACCACCGTGGTGAGCAACTCGGTGGCGCTGCACCCGCAGTTCCCCACCCTGGCGTTCCTGAAACTGCCCATGGCCGTGGCCACCTTCGGGAAGGTCATGCCGTACTTCAACCCGCAATGGGGCCTGCACGCATCCGGGTTCTGGCCCAAGGTGTTCGACTGGGCGGTGCGGGCGACGCACCACGAGTGCAACAACGCGGTCTGCAAGCACACCAGCTTCACCTACGGCAGCGGCTTCCCGACGTTGTGGTCCCACGAGAACCTCGACGAGGCCACGCACGAGTGGATCAAGGGTGAGTTCGGATTCGTCCCCGTCACCTTCTTCGAGCAGATGGAGAAGTGCGCGCTGCACGGAAAGCTGATGTCGATGGGTGTCTACGAAGAACTGCCGGAGGACATGCTGGCCCAGCCGCCGCAGACCGACGCCCGGTTCGTGTTCATGACCGGCGACCAGAACCGGACGTTCCTGCCGTCGGGCATGGCGAAGACCTTCGACTACTTCGACGCGATCGCGCCGGGGCGCCACGTCTTCCAGCAGATGGCCGGGTACGGCCACCTCGACGTGTTCCTCGGCCGACATGCGGCCCGCGACGTCTTCCCGTTCATCGTCGACGAACTGGGCAGGGACTGACATGCCGCGCTCGCTGCTGTGGAGCCACCTGGTGCTGCTCGGATGCGCCTCCCTGCTCGCGGGGTCGGCCGTCGCGGCCGCGCTGACACCGGGCGGCAGCGGCCCGCGGCCACTGCCCGACGGCGTGTTCCTGGCCGTGTCGCTGCTCGCGTTGGTGACCGGGCTGCTGATGGCAGGGACGGAGTGGCTCAGCGGACTGGGCTGGCCGCCGCGGGTGGCGGTGGTCGCCGGGCTGGTGGCGATGGCCGTTGCCTACCAGTCGGATTCGCTGGGTGCGGTCGCGGTGGCGGCGTGGTGCGTTCAGTGGTGTGCGGTCGCCTACTGGTTCTACCGGCTGGCCTTCGACGCGAGGGCGGACCGGTGACCGGGGCGGGCGGGGCGACCGGTGTCCGCTTCGACGAGGTGATGACCGGCCGGCTCGCGCTCGGGGAGACGGACCCGCGGGCCGGGTACCGCAGCCCCGGCGCGGTGGGGGTGGTGCTGCGCGGCCGGATCCGGATCGCGGACGTCGACGCCTTCCTCGAGGACCCCGCGCACGGCGCGGAACTGCTGGGGGACGTGGACATCCCGGTGCTGGGCGGTCGGTTCGAGTCGGAGGCGGGCCGTTTCGGGCTGTTCGTGCCGAGTGGCAGTGCCCGGCTCACCCACATGGTCTACCAGTCGCGGGTGGTGATCGACGGCCGGCCGCACTGGTTCCACGGGCACAAGGAGATTCGGGTCGCCGGCCCGTGGCGGCTGTGGCCGGCGACCACCACCCTGCTGGTGACGCTGCACGACGGGGCAGGGCAGGCCGAGGACGCCGGACCGGTGGTCGGCGCGGGGGTGCTGCGACTGCGTCCGACGGACTTCCTGTCGCTGCTCGGCTCGCTCCGGGCCACCGGCGGCGCGACGGTGCGTCGGCGATGGTCGGCCCGCGGCCGGTTCGCCGCCTTCTTCGCCGGGGGCCTGGTCTCGACGTACCTGCTCCGGAGGCGAGCATGAGCGGGCGGGGGAGGGCGGCGGCGAGCTACGACGTGGTGATCGTGGGCAGCGGGTTCGGGGGCGCGGTGGCGGCGTGCCGGCTGTCCGCGGCGGGGCGCAGCGTCCTGGTCCTCGAACGCGGGCGCCGTTGGGACCCGTCGACTTTCCCCCGTCGGCTCCGCGACCCGTGGCTCTTCGACGGCCGGGTTCCGCACCGGCGCAACGGCTGGCTGGAGGTGCGCTGGCTGGACCAGATGTTGGTGGGTCTGGGTGCCGGGGTGGGCGGCGGGTCGCTGATCTACGCCAACGTGTGCATCGACGCCCGGCCGGAGACCTTCCGATCGGGTTGGCCGTCGGCGATCACGGCGGCGGAACTCGAGCCGCACTACCGGGCGGTCGGCGAGATGCTGCGGCCGACCACGGTTCCGGAGGGCCAGCACCCGGCGCGGCTCGACCTGATGCGCCGGGCGGCCGGCGAACTGGAGGACGGTGCGCGATTCCGGAAGGTGCCGCTGGCCGTCAGCTTCCGGGAGGACCTGGTGCTCGACGGCGCGGCACCGCCCGGGCTCGGGGCGTCGATGGAGTTCCTCAACGCGCACGGCGTGCGGCAGGGCACCTGCGTGCACTGCGGCAGCTGCGACGTCGGCTGCCCGGTCCGGGCGAAGAACACCCTGGACATGAACTACCTTGCCGAGGCAGRGAATTCGGGGAACGCGACGATCTCGCCGCTGTCGCTGGTCCGGACCCTCTCGCGGGAGCCGGGCGGCGGCTGGCGGGTGCACTACGACCACCTGGAGGACGGGCGCCGGCGGCCCGACTCGGTGGTGGCCCGGCGGGTGATCCTGGCGGCCGGTTCCCTCGGGACCACCGAGTTGCTGCTGCGCGCGCGGGACGACTACGGCACGCTGCCCGGGCTGCCGCGGGCGCTCGGTCGCGGGTGGAGCTCGAACGGGGACTTCCTCACGCCGTCCCGGCACCGTGGCCAGGTGGTTGCACCCACCGTCGGGCCCACCATCACCTCGGCAATCGACCACCTCGACGGGGATCGTGGGCGCAGGTACTTCGTCGAGGACGGCGGTCTCCCCAACCTGTTCCGGAACGCGTACGAGGCACGGCTGCGCGACGGCGGCGGCACGTCGTGGCAGCGCTGGTACTGGGAAAGGCTCTCCAGGGCAGGTGAACTCCGTACGGTGATGCCCTGGTTCGGGCAGTCGATCGACGCGGCGGACGGGGTGTTCCGGCTGCGGCGGTCCCGGGTGCGTCCGCGGCGCAAGGTGATGAAACTGAACTGGAACCCTTACCGAACCGAGACGGTCATCGCCGCGATGGCGGCCGAGCACGAGCGGTTGGCGAAGGCGACCGGGGGCGAGGTGCTGCCGCTCGCGAGCTGGAAGTGGCTCCGCGCCCTGGCGACGCCGCATCCGCTCGGCGGGTGCAACATGGCCGCCGCGCCGGGGGCCGGCGTCGTAGACCACGCGGGAAGGGTGTTCGGTCACGACGGGTTGTACGTGATGGACGGTTCGGTCATCCCCAGGGCGATAGGCAGGAACCCCTCGAAGACGATCGCCGCGGTCGCCGAGCGGGCGGTTGCGTTGCTGCTCGAGGAACCGGAGCAGAGGCGGATCGAGTAGTCGGCTACGGGTGCTCGTGTCGGTACCTGGTGGCATGCTTGAACCCGAGGCGGAAGACATTCGTGGTGCGGATGAATCCGAGGTGAGTGGCGATGACAACCGTGACAGTCACGATGGTCAACACGACCAACGAGGAACTGCTGCTCGACCCCGTCGAGTTCGGCTACCCGCTGCCGCCGGGTCTGGAGCGACGCAAGGCCCCCAACCGGGTCGGTCCGCACGCTTCGGGCGAGTTCGTGATGCGCCGCGGCCTGAGCTTTCTGCTCGGTGGAGACGCGGACCGCCCGATCTACGTCCAGGTCGACGGCGCGGTCTGGTCGACCCCGGCCTGCGTGGTGCGGTCCAACGCCGGGGAGCGGGGGCTCGAGGTCCAGGTCAGTCCCGCGCCGTGGCTGCACGGCAATGGGCGGCACGGGCGCAAGCCGTCGCGCACGCCCTGACGAGTGATTCGGCCGCGGACGGCGGTGCGCCACGGGGTGCGAGGTGGTCGCCGGAGCGGCATCGAGGGGCCTCCGGCCGTCGCCGCGGCGCGGGCCGAACGGGCCCGCGCCCGTACTGGACTCAGGTGCGTCACACCTCTGGACTAAACTGTCCTTCCGGCCACTGTCCACGGACGGCTGGCCTCTGCGCTGAGATGTGCAGACGCCCGTCAACCGTAGGAGACGTCATGCCGGCAATCGTCCTGATCGGAGCCCAGTGGGGCGACGAGGGGAAGGGCAAAGCCACCGACCTGCTCGGTGGTCGCGTGCAGTGGGTGGTTCGCTACCAGGGCGGCAACAACGCCGGTCACACCGTCGTGCTGCCCAACGGCGACAAGTTCGCGCTGCACCTGATCCCGTCCGGAATCCTCACCCCCGACGTGACCAACGTGATCGGCAACGGCGTGGTCGTCGACCCGGGCGTGCTGCTCACCGAGCTCGCGGGCCTCGAGGACCGTGGTGTGGACACCGACCGGCTGCTGCTCAGCGCCGATGCGCACCTGATCATGCCGTACCACGTGGCCATCGACAAGGTCACCGAGCGCTACCTCGGCAACCGGAAGATCGGCACGACCGGCCGTGGAATCGGCCCGTGCTACCAGGACAAGAT
>NZ_JBFUJP010000059.1:0-38207 GCF_056401315.1 Rhodococcus sp. P4_F5
GCGCCGGCCGGCCCGGAACCCGAGCCGATCTACCAGCGGCCCTCGCAGCGGTCGGCAACGCAAGCTTCCGAGCCGGCGCCCGCACCCGTGGAATCTGCTCCGGTGCCTGTTGCCCCGGAACCGGTGGCACAGGTGGCCGAGCCGGTTCCGGCGCCGGTGGTCGAGCCGGCAGCGCCCGCACCGGCCCCGGTGGCCCAGGCGCCCGAGCCCGTGACCCCGGTCGTCGAGCCGCCCGCCCCGGTCGTCGAGCCTTCCGCCCCGGTCGTCGAGACGCCCGCCCCGGAACCGGAGTTCGTGCGGCCCGAGCCGGCGGCCCAGGCCGCACCCGCCCCGGAGCAGTTCGAGCCGGAGCCGGAGCCCGCCGCCCCCGTGCGGCAGCCGGCCGTTCCGGTCGAGATTCCCGTGCAGGCAACGGAACCCGTGCCCGAGCCGGAGCCCGTTCCCGAGCCGATGCCCGAGGCGGAACCGGAGCCCGCACCCGCGGCGGCCGGCCAACCCGACGCCGCCGCGGTCCGCGCGGTGTGGTCCGAGGTCCGCGCCAAGGTACGCGAGCGCAGTCGCACCGTGGAGGTCATGCTCTCCGGTGCCACCGTGCGCGCGATCGAGAACAACCGGCTGATCCTCATCCACGCCTCGGCGCCGCTGGCCAAGCGGCTGGTCGAGGCGCGCAACGCGGACGTCATCCGGGACGCGCTGCGCGAGGTGTTCGGGGTGGACTGGACCGTCGACTGCGAGGTCGGCACCGCGGAGCCCGTCGCGCCGGTGCAGCGTGCCGCGGCCTCGCGCGAGCCGTCGAAACCGGCTGGCGGACCGAGGTTCTCGCGTCCGAGCCAGGGAAATGCCCAGCCGTCGCGGCCGCGCCCGTCAGGGGACTCCGCCGACGACATCCCGCCGCCGGACTACCCGGACTACCCGGACGACCCGGGCCCGCCGCCGAACGAGCCGGAGCCGCCGACCCCGGAGAACGTCACGCCCGAGGACGAGGAAGAGATGATGGCGCAGGCCGCCGAGCCTGGCGCCGAGTCTGTTCGGCGCGACCCGGTGGAGATGGCAATCGAGCTCCTGGCGGACGAGTTGGGCGCCAAGCGCATCGAGTGACGCGGTAGTCCCGCGGCGCGCACCCATCTGGAATGGTGCCGCGTCCACCTGCGGACCGGCTGACCGTCCCCAATGTCACATCGGGTCCCCCCGGGGCACCCGATGTGACATTGGGGAGCGTGACGGGGGTCGGTCAGGCCGAACGCTTGCGCACGGCGCCGAGGCTGCGCCGCGCGAACTCGACGCTCAGCCCGACGGACTCGCGGCTCTCCCTCAGGGTCGGGCCGATCACCGGGAAGGCGTGGATCTGGCCGGCCCACAGGTGGGTCTCGACGGGCTGCCCGGCCCGCTCGAAGCGGGCGGTGAGGCACTCGACGTCCGGGCGCATCAGTTCGTACTCGGCGGCGACCAGGAACACCGGCGGGAACAGGGCCGGGTCGGCGTCGATCGGAGACTGCGCCCCGATGATCTTCTCCGGTCCGGACAGCCAGCGATCCTTGACCTTGCGCACCTGGTTCATCGGCAGGTACGCGTCCCGGCGCATGAACTCCGGGTCGTGCGCCTCGAGGTCGAGGTTGAGCAGCGGCGAGTACCCGAGCACCGCGGCCGGCGTCGGCAGGCCCTGCAGCGCCGCGATCTCGGCCACCTTCATCGCGAGGTAGCCGCCAGCGGAATCGCCGGCGACGACGATCTTGGTGGGGTCGTCACAGCCGTCGAGCAGTTCGCGGTACGCGGTCATCGCGTCGGCGATCGAGGTCCCGATGCCGCCGTGGGGGAGCTGGCGGTAGTCCACCGACACCACCGGGGCGCCGGAGTAGGCGGCGAGCTGGGCGCAGACGCCGCGGTGCGAGCCCAGCCCGCAGAACAGGAACCCGCCGCCGTGGAAGTACAGGACGGTGGCGCCCGAGAAGGCGTCGCCGGCCTGGCGCGGGTGGGTGACGCGTTCGCACCGCACCCCGCCCAGCGTCATCGGCTCGACGGTGGTGTTCGGCGGCGCCGGCATCCGGTCCAGTCGGCTCTCGAGCCGGGCGAGCACGGCCAGACCGCGGTCGCCGGTGGGCCACGCCGCCATCACCGGCTTGACGACGGCGCGGGCAAACCCGAAGACGAGGTGCGCGCGCCAACTCGTCTTCCAGTGCCAGATCGTGGATCCACCCGTTCGCATGCCGTCCCCTTCGCCGCCTGCCATGTGCCGGGACCACCATAGGGCGGTCAGGGCCGGGACACACGGCAACGCGAGGGGCGCGGACGAGAAGTCCGCCCGGACACGGGTGAAACTGTCGGGTGACGTCGGTGTGATGTCGATCCCGCGACTGGTCAGAGGTGTGAGCCCCGGACCTCGGCGAGCCGGGCTCAGGCCCGCGCGCCCTCCCGGGCCCGCAGCCGCTCGCGGGTCTCCTCGAAGCGGACCGCCTTGCGTGAGAGTTCCTCGAGGTGGTCGGCGAGCCGGTCCCGGGCCCGCTCGCCGACCGCGGTGAAGTCGTTGCGGTCGAACACCTTCCACATCCGCAGCACCGGCCACAGCACGTCGTCGAGGTGCTGACGCAGGTCGTAGATGCCGTGGGTGGCGAGGAGCAGCGCGTTGCGCCGGAAGTCCGGCATCGACAGACCGGGCATCTGGAACCGGATCACCACCTCGGTGATCGCGTCCATCGCCGCGTCGGGCGTCAGGTCGAGGGCGGCGCCGGCGAGCGTCCGGTAGAAGACCATGTGCAGGTTCTCGTCGGCGGCGATCCGGTCCAGCATCCGCTCGGCGTCGGCGTCCGCGCAGGCATGACCGGTGTTGCGGTGTGAGAGTCGGGTCGCCAGTTCCTGGAAGGTCACGTAGGACACCGAGTGCAGGAAGGAGCCGTCCATCGGCGAGCTCAGCCCGGTGGTCATGTGCGCCATGCGCATCTCCTCGAGCCGCACCGGGTCGACGGATCGGGTCACCGTCAGGTAGTCCCGCATCACGATGCCGTGCCGGTTYTCCTCGGCGGTCCAGCGGTTCACCCAGGTTCCCCACGCCCCCTCGCGGGAGAAGCTCGCCGTGATCTCCCGGTGGTAGGACGGCAGGTTGTCCTCGGTCAGCAGGTTCGTGATCATCGCCGCCGTGGCCACCTCCGAGAGCCGGGACTGCTCGGGCGCCCAGTCGTCGCCGCCCAGTGCGGCGAAGTTGCGACCCTCGTCCCACGGCACGTAGTCGTGCGGGTGCCAGTCCTTCGCGATCGACAGGTGCTGGTTCAGGCCGGACTCGACGGTCGGCTCGAGCTCGCGGAGCAGTTCCAGTTGGTTCGGGGTGGAGATGGTCATCGAGTCTCCCTATGGCGGACGCCTGGCGGATCTTCTCTCCCACGCTGCCGGCCGTCGGGCCGTACCCAATTGAACACCCGGATCCGACGCGCTTCCAGGCGAACGAGCGGGGTGGCCCGGTTGGAACCGGGGCCGGACGCCCGCCGCCGGTGTGATCGCAATGGTCACAGACCTCGATCGGTTCGGTCCTAGATCATTTTTTGGAACACGTTCTAGGATTGTGTGGTCGAGGTGTCTACCTCGGGTCCGGCGCTGGATGGGCGGCGCCAGGCGTGGAATTTTTCACTGAACATCGCGAACCGCACGCATGCGCGCGGGGACGTGCACAGGAAGGAACACCTCACAGTGACCACAGAGGCATTCATTTATGAAGCCATCCGAACCCCGCGTGGCCGCGGCAAGAAGACCGGTTCGCTGCATTCGGTCAAGCCGATCTCACTGGTCACCGGCCTGATCGACGAGCTGCGTGTGCGCTTCCCGGACCTCGACGAGGACCGCATCTCCGACCTGATCCTCGGCGTGGTCTCCCCGCTCGGTGACCAGGGCATGGACATCGCCCGTATCGCGGCCACCGACGCCGGCCTGCCCGACACCGTCGGCGGCGTGCAGATCAACCGCTTCTGCGCCTCCGGCCTCGAGGCCGTGAACATGGCCGCGCAGAAGGTGCGTTCCGGCTGGGACGAGCTGATCATCGCCGGCGGCGTCGAGTCGATGTCGCGCGTCAAGATGGGAAGCGACGGCGGCCCCTGGGTCAACGACCCGGCCACCAACTACGACAACTACGTTGTCCCGCAGGGCATCTCCTCTGATCTGATCGCCACCATCGAGGGCTTCAGCCGCGACGACGTCGACGCCTACGCCGTCCGCTCGCAGGACCTCGCGGCCAAGGCCTGGGCCGGCGGCTACTTCGCCAAGTCCATCGTCCCGGTCAAGGACATGAACGGCATCACCATCCTCGACCACGACGAGCACATGCGTCCGGGCACCACGGTCGAGTCCCTGTCGAGCCTGGCCCCCGCCTTCGCGATGATCGGCGAGATGGGCGGCTTCGACGCCGTCGCCATGCAGAAGTACCACTTCGTGGAGAAGATCAACCACGTCCACCACGGCGGCAACAGCTCCGGCATCGTCGACGGCGCCGCGCTGCTGCTGGTCGGTACCGAGCAGGCCGGCAAGGACATGGGCATGACCCCGCGGGCCCGCGTCGTTGCGACCGCCACCTCCGGCGCCGACTCGACCATCATGCTCACCGGCCCGACGCCGGCGGCCAAGAAGGCCCTGGCCGCCGCGGGTCTGACGATCGAGGACATGGACCTCGTCGAGATCAACGAGGCGTTCGCCTCCGTGGTGCTCAAGTTCCAGAAGGACATGAACATCCCGGACGAGAAGCTCAACGTCAACGGCGGCGCGATCGCCATGGGCCACCCGCTCGGCGCCACCGGCGCGATGATCACCGGCACCATGATCGACGAGCTCGAGCGCCGCAACGCCCGCTACGCACTGGTCACCCTGTGCATCGGCGGCGGCATGGGCGTGGCCACCATCATCGAGCGCGTCTGACGCGGCCCGGACTACCAGGAGACTTAGCAGTGAGCGAGCAGAACATCATCAACTGGGAGCAGGACGCCGACGGAATCGTCGTGCTCACCATCGACGACCCCAACCAGGGCGCGAACACCATGAACTCGGCCTACATCGCCTCGATGAAGGCCACCGTGGACCGGCTGTACGCCGAGAAGGACGCCATCACCGGCGTCGTCCTGACCTCGGGCAAGAAGACCTTCTTCGCCGGCGGCGACCTGAAGAACATGATCAAGGTCGGCCCCGAGAACGCCGAGGAGATCTTCAACCACAGCGTCGTCCTCAAGGCGGACCTGCGTCGCCTCGAGACCCTCGGCAAGCCCGTCGTCACCTGCATCAACGGTGCGGCGCTCGGCGGCGGCCTGGAGATCGCGCTGGCGACGCACCACCGCATCGCCGCGGACGTCAAGGGCGTCAAGATCGGCCTGCCCGAGGTCACCCTCGGCCTGCTGCCCGGCGGCGGCGGCGTAGTCCGTACCGTCCGCATGTTCGGCCTGATGCCGGCGCTGACGCAGATGCTGCTGCAGGGCCAGCAGCGCGGCCCCGTCGCGGCCAAGGAGGTCGGTCTGGTCGACGAGGTCGTCTCCTCCGTCGAGGAGCTCGTCCCCGCCGCGAAGGCGTGGATCAAGGCCAACCCCGAGTCCGGCGTGCAGCCGTGGGACGTCAAGGGCTACAAGATCCCCGGTGGCACCCCCGCCACCCCGGCGTTCGCGGCGAACCTGCCCGCCTTCCCGGCGAACCTGCGCAAGACCCTCAAGGGCGCTCCGATGGAGGCTCCGCGCGCCATCATGGCCGCCGCGGTCGAGGGCAGCCAGGTCGACATCGACAACGCGCTGACCATCGAGTCGCGCTACTTCACGTCGCTGGTCACCGGCCAGGTCGCCAAGAACATGATCCAGGCGTTCTTCTTCGACATCCAGGCGATCGGCTCCGGCGCCTCGCGTCCGAAGGACATCCCCAAGGGCGAGATCAAGAAGATCGGCGTGCTCGGCGCCGGCATGATGGGCGCGGGCATCGCGTACGTCTCCGCCAAGGCCGGGTTCGAGGTCGTGCTCAAGGACGTCACCATCGAGGCGGCGACCAAGGGCAAGGCGTACTCCGAGAAGATCGAGGCCAAGGCCCTCTCGCGTGGCAAGACCACGCAGGAGGCGTCGGACGCCCTGCTCGCGCGCATCACCCCGACCGCGGACGCGGCCGACTTCGCGGGCGTCGACTTCGTGGTCGAGGCGGTCTTCGAGTCGCCCGAGCTCAAGGCCAAGGTCTTCCAGGAGATCGAGGACATCGTCGAGCCCAACGCGCTGCTGGGCTCGAACACCTCGACGCTGCCGATCACCGGTCTCGCGACCGGCGTCAAGCGCCAGGAAGACTTCATCGGCATCCACTTCTTCTCTCCCGTGGACAAGATGCCGCTGGTCGAGATCATCCGCGGTGAGAAGACCTCCGACGAGGCGCTGGCCCGGGTGTTCGACTTCGTCCAGGCGATCCGCAAGACCCCGATCGTGGTCAACGACTCGCGTGGGTTCTTCACCTCGCGCGTCATCGGCACCTTCATCAACGAGGCCATCGGCATGGTCGCCGAGGGCATCGAGCCGGCCACCATCGAGCAGGCCGGCATGCAGGCGGGCTACCCGGCGGCGCCGCTGCAGCTCTCGGACGAGCTGAACCTGACGCTGATGCAGAAGATCCGCGCGGAGTCCAAGGCCGCGGCGCTGGCGGAGGGCAAGGAACTGCCCGCCGACCCGGCCGGCGACGTCATCAACTTCCTCGTCGAGGGCAACGACCGCAAGGGTCGCCTCGGCGGTGCGGGCTTCTACGACTACACCGACGGCAAGCGCACCGGCCTGTGGCCGGGCCTGCGTGAGCAGTTCAACTCCGGCTCGAACCAGGCCCCGATCCAGGACCTGATCGAGCGGATGCTGTTCATCGAGGCCATCGAGACGCAGAAGTGCTTCGACGAGGGCGTCCTGATGACCAGCGCCGACGCCAACATCGGCTCGATCATGGGCATCGGCTTCCCGGCCTGGACCGGTGGCGTGCACCAGTACGTCGTCGGCTACGAGGGCGGCAAGGCCGGCTTCGTCAAGCGCGCCGAGGAGCTCGCCGCGAAGTACGGCGAGCGCTTCACCCCGCCGGCCTCCCTGAAGGCCTAGGCTCCAACCTCCTCGAGGCGTTTCCCGTTCGGTCCGTCCGAGCGGGGAACGCCTCGAGGCGTTTCCGGGGTCCGCCGTACACGCTCGAGGCCGATCTCCCGCTGTTCGAGCGAAACTCAGCACGTTGGGGCCGGTGGCGAGGTACGATTTCCGGCCCGTCGGGGGCCATCACTACTCTCTCTTCGCATGATCGATTTTCAGAATGCCGCCTTCGCCAAGCTCGGCCCCGTCAGTCCGGCCGAACTTCACGGCGAGATCGCCCCACTCCTTGTCGAGGGCGAGCAGCTTCACCTCGCCTTCAAGGGGATCCGTGACAGCGTCGTGTTCACCAACAAACGGCTCATCGCGATCAATGTGCAGGGGCTGACGGGCAAGAAGAGGGACTACAGTTCGCTGCCCTACAACAAGATCCAGGCATGGAGCGTCGAGACGGCCGGTACCTTCGACCTCGACGCGGAACTGGAGATGTGGTTCAGCGGTTTGGGCAAGGTGCGCCTGGAGTTCAAGGGCAAGGTGGACATCCAGCACATCGGGCAGCTGATCGGTCACTTCGTTCTCTGACAGGCCGAAGTCCTCCGACAGACAGGAAGGGGCCCTTCGTTCACCGGAACGAAGGGCCCCTTCCTGTGTCGACGCTGCGCGACGCAGGCGTCCCAGTTGTCGACCAGGTTCCGGCACCAACCGGCCAGTGTCAGCGCGTAGTGCTCGCGGAGGTTCTCCTCGTGCCGCACCTCGAGGCCGACGTCCTGCATCTCGGTGATGATCCGGCCGGACCCGGTCAGCTCGCCGTCCGGGAACACGTACCGGTCGATGAATCCGCCGGCCCGCGCCGCGTGCTTGTTGTCGGGACGGGTGATGCAGTGGTTGAGCACCACCCCGCCCTCACGCAGCTTGTCCTTGATGAACCCGAAGTAGGCGGGGTAGTTGCCGACGCCGATGTGCTCGGTCAGCCCGATCGAGGAGACCGCGTCGAATCCGGTCTCGGTGACGTCCCGGTAGTCCGAGTGCCGCACCTCGGCGAGATCCGAGAGTCCTTCCTCGGCAATGGCTTTCTGGGCCCACTCGGCCTGCTCGGCCGAGAGGGTCACGCCGATCACCCGGACGCCGCGGCGGGCGGCGTACCGGACCATCGAACCCCAGCCGCAGCCGATGTCGAGCAGTCGGTCGCCGGCCTTGAGCCCGAGCTTGTCGAACACCAGCCGGTACTTGTTGTGCTGGGCGTCCTCGAGGGACTGCTCTGCGGACTCGTAGGCCGCGCAGGTGTACGTCATCGACGGCCCGAGCACGTGCTCGTAGAAGGCGTTGGAGACGTCGTAGTGGTGGTGGATCACCTCCGCGTCGCGAGTCTTGGAGTGCCGCAACCCTTCCGCGAACCGGCGCCAGCGCGGCAGGTGCTCCTGCGGCGGCGGGGCGATGGGGCGCAACAGGTCCCAGCCCAGGGAGCGGGTGATGGTGGCGAGGGTCAGCGCCGAAGGGCGACGGAAATGCATGTCGTCGCCCATCACCCGGAGCAGTTCGTAGGGGTCGCCGGGGTGCACGCCGGTGGCCTCGAGGTCGCCCGAGACGTACGCCCGGGCCATGCCGAGGTCGCCGGGGGCGGTCGCCAGGTAGGTGGCGCCGCGCGGCGACTTGAGCGACAGGCCGTACTCGGCGTCGGTGGGTCCGGCGGCACTGCCGTCGTATGCGGTGAAACGCAGGGGGATGTCGCCGTCGGCGACGGTCTCGAGGATCTCGGCAATCGAGAGCTTCTGTGCGCCGTTGAGGTGTCCGATCGGGGTATGAGAATCCTTGTACGTGGTCACTTGCGTTGCACCGCCTTTGAGTACAGGTCCAGTAGACGTGAATCGGGGTCGTAGCGTTGCTTGAGCTCGCGGAAGCGTTCGCCGCCGTAGAGGACGTCGAACTCCTCCTTGGTGTAGTAGGAGTCGGAGTACAGGGACTTGTGTCCCTCGAAGTCGCTGACCGTGTGCTCGATCAGCCGGTTCGCGGCGCCCTCGGGTTGGCCCGAGACGATCGGAACCGACGACCAGAAGCCGATGTTGACGTAGGTCCGCTTCGGCTCCAGCGGGTACAGCGGCCAGGGCCGCGCGGCCGAGGCCCCGGTGGGAGCGGGTTCGCGCAGTCGCAGCGGGCACAGCCACAGCGGCTCGATCGGGATCTCCCGCAGGAACCAGTGCACGAAGTCGGCGGTGCGCTCGATCGGCACCTCGACGTCCTGCACCACCCGCTCGCGCGGCGGGTTGCCCTTGCGTCGCTCGAGCCGGTCGCCGATGTCGTACTTCTGGTCGAGTGCGATCAGCTTCCAGTAGAAACTGCTGCGCCGGTAGCGTTTCGGCCATACCCGCCGGATCCGCGGGTGCTGCGCGCCGAACGCCCGCGAGCACCAGAACCAGTCGGTGTCCCAGCGCCACAGGTAGTCGTGGATGGTCAGCCGGTCGGTCTTCGGGTGGGTGGTGGACACGTGCTGCATCGACCGGTAGTAGATCTGCTGGCCGGTGTAGTCGCTGACCGGGCCGCGTTCGTCGGTCTGCGTGCCGAGCGTCAGATAGCTCTCGGTCGCCGAGAACACGGTGCCGTCCAGGTAGTCCACCGCGATGCCGTCGTGGCTGCGCTCCGACGCGATCCGGTCCATCGCGGCCTGCAGCTCGGCGAGGTCGTCGAACCGCAGGTGCCGCAGCGCGACAAAGGGTTTGACCGGTTCGAGTGCGATCCGCAGCCGGGTGGAGTAGCCCAGGGTGCCGTACGAGTTGGGAAAGCCCCAGAACAGGTCCGCGTGGTCGCCGTCGGGCGTCGCGGTGACGATCTCGCCGCTGCCGGTCAGCACGTCGATCTCGAGCACCGACTCGTGCGGCAGCCCGTTGCGGAACGAGGTGGACTCGATGCCCAGGCCGGTGACCGCGCCGCCGAGGGTGATGGTCTTGAGCTGGGGGACGACCAGCGGTGCCAGGCCGTAGGGGAGGGTCGCGTCGACGAGGTCCTCGTACGTGCACATCCCGGCGACGTCGGCGGTGCGCGCCACCGGGTCCACCGAGATCACCCCGGTCAGGCCGGAGACGTCGAGCCCGGGCGCATCGCTCCGGGCGCGGGCCCGGAACAGGTTGGACGTCTTCTTCGCCAGTCGCACGGTGGCGTCCGGTGGGATGGCGTGGTAACTCGACAGCAGTCGTTGCACGCCTGCGCGGTGGGCCTGCGACCCGACCTCTCGCGGCGTGGATGATCGTCTGCTCAGTCCTTCGCGTAACGCACTCAGAGTGACAGCCACCCTTCGACGCTATCGCGCACCGCCGGACTCGGCGACCGGTGATTCGCGGTCAACCGGAAACGTCACGTAAACGTTGCGATTCGGTCGCGGACCGACCCGCCACGGCATCCGGTTGTGATACCCCGCACACGCGACGGCAGAAGGTAGCCGGGGCATTCGGGACCGGGCACGATGGCGGGGGTCGGCGCACCGTCAGCGCCGGCTCAGCCTTAAGGAGATCCACAGTGGGACAGGTCAGCGCCAGCAGTTCGGTCGAGGTCACGGCGACGCCGGAGCAGGTGCTCGCGGCCCTTGCCGACTACGAGACGGTGCGTCCCCGCATCCTCACCGAGCAGTACCTGGACTACCGCGTGCTCGAGGGCGGCCAGGGCGCCGGCACGGTCGCGCAGTGGACGCTCAAGGCCACCGAGAAGCGTTCGCGCGACATCAAGGCGACCGTCGCCGTGGCCGGCAACACCGTCACCGAGACCGACGCCAACTCCAGCCTCGTCACCACCTGGACGGTCGCGCCGTCGGGATCCGGCACGACGGTCACCACCACCACCGCGTGGAAGGGCGCCGGCGGCGTCGGCGGCTTCTTCGAGCGCACCTTCGCCCCGCTGGGACTGCGGAAGATCCAGGGCGCGGTGCTGGCCAACCTGGCCCGCGAGGTCGGCTGACCGCTACCGCGGACCCAGGAAGTCGGCGACGCCGCGCGCCACGGCACCCGCGTAGCGGGCCCGGCCCGCGGCGTCGGTCATCGAGCGGGCCTCGTCGGCGTTGCGCATGTTGCCCAACTCCACCAGGACTGTGGGTCGCTGCGCCAGGTTGAGCCCGGTGAGGTCCTCGCGGGGCATCAGCCCGTCCTGTCCGACGTACGTCGACGGGACGAGGCCGGCCTCGCGCAGCGAGTCCCGGACGGCTCCGGCGAACGCCACGGACGGGCCGGCCTGCGTCGGGTTGAGCGGCGGCGCCGAGTAGCAGACGTGGAATCCGTGCTGGTCCGGCCCGGCGCCGTCGGCGTGCACGGACACCGCCGCGTCGACGCCCGCGGCGTTGGCGGCCTCGACGCGGGCGTCCACGCACGGCCCGACCGCCGCGTCGTCCGGGCGGCTGAGCAGCACCCGGGCACCGAGCGCCTCGAGTTCGGCCCGGATCAGCGCGCTGACCTCCCAGGCGAAGGTGTGCTCGGGGTACCCGGCGTCGGTGCTGGTGCCGGTGGTCTGACAGTCCTTGGTGCCGCCGCGGCCGGTGGGGACCTGGTTTCCGGCCGAGGCGTCGTTGGCGCCGTTGTGTCCGGGGTCGAGGAACACCGTCCGGCCCGCGAGGATCGGCGTCGCCGGGGCGTCGACGGCGACGCCCGGCGCGTCCACACCGGCCGCGGCGGCGTCGTCGACCGGGATGGTGCACCCGGCGAGCGCCGACGCGGACGCGGCCAGGAGCAGCAGCGCCGTCAGCCGCCCCGTCGTCTGTCGCATCCGAACCACGCTAGCGGCAAGCGTCTACGCTGGCGGACAACACGCAGAAAGGACATCGACGTGCAGCCCGGTGGACAACCCGACATGCAGCAACTCCTCGCGCAGGCCCAGCAGATGCAGCAGCAGCTGATGGCCGCGCAGGCCGAGATCGCCAAGGAAGAGGTCACCGGCCAGGCCGGCGGCGGACTCGTCACGGCCACCGTCCGGGGGACCGGTGAGGTGGTGGCCCTGACGATCGACCCGAAGGTGGTCGACCCCGACGACGTCGAGACCCTGCAGGACCTGGTGATCGGGGCCATCGCGGACGCGGCGACGCAGGCGCAGGCGCTGGCGGCCGGCAAGCTCGGGCCGCTCGCGGGTGGCCTGCCCGGACTCCCCTTCTAGCGGCGCCCGGTGTACGAAGGTCCGGTTCAGGATCTGATCGACGAGCTCGGCAAGCTGCCGGGCGTCGGTCCCAAGAGCGCCCAGCGGATTGCCTTCCACCTGCTCAGCGTCGAGCCGACGGAGATCGACCGGCTGCAGAAGGCGCTGCAACGGGTGCGCGACGGGGTGCAGTTCTGTGAGGTCTGCGGCACGGTCTCCGACAAGGAGCGGTGCCGGATCTGCTCGGACTCCCGGCGTGACCGCACCATCATCTGCGTGGTCGAGGAGCCCAAGGACGTGCAGGCCGTCGAGCGCACCCGCGAGTTCAAGGGGCTGTACCACGTGCTCGGCGGCGCGCTGGATCCGCTCAGCGGCGTCGGTCCCGACCAGCTCCGGATCCGGGAGTTGCTCGCGCGCATCGGCAACCAGGACGACGGTGTCGACGTCGCCGAGGTGATCATCGCGACCGACCCGAACACCGAGGGCGAGGCGACCGCGACCTACCTGGTGCGGATGCTGCGCGACTTCCCCGGACTGTCCGTCACCCGGCTGGCCTCGGGTCTGCCGATGGGCGGCGACCTCGAGTTCGCGGACGAGCTGACCCTCGGGCGCGCGCTGTCGGGCCGCCGCGCGATGTAGTTGCCGGGGCGGCGGACCGACCTCCGCCGTCCC
The DNA here is from genome assembly GCF_056401315.1 of Rhodococcus sp. P4_F5. NCBI lineage: Bacteria > Bacillati > Actinomycetota > Actinomycetes > Mycobacteriales > Nocardiaceae > Rhodococcus > Rhodococcus sp. P4_F5. The sequence goes on from NZ_JBFUJP010000059.1 coordinate 12,816, forward strand.
CGCCCGCACCGACCGGGGCCGTGGCGCGCCGGCGGCAGGAATCGGGGTCAGGACGCGAAGTCTGGCCTCGCCGAGCGGGCGGACTCGCTGCGCCCCTTCGGCTCCTCCCACTCCTCCTGCCGCCCGAGGGCGGTGAGGTCCAGGAAGTAGTACGAGCCCCCGGTCGACTCCAGGCCGCGGGCGTACTGCGAGTAGGTGTGGAAGACGCGGTCGTCAACCCGGAGGAAGCAGCTCCGGCCCGGCATCTCGAACGGCTGCTCGGCGTCGAAGAAGTCCGAGCCCGTCGCCTCGAACTCCGCCCGGCTGCGGAAGTTGTACCGCCCCGGCGTCACCGACTCGTCGATCGTCACCCCGAAGTCGTAGTTGAAGTCGGTGCGCAGCGAGGAGTACCACGGCAGGTCCCAGCCCTTCGCGGCCTTGTAGCGCACCAGCTTCGCCAGCGGCGCCCTCGACACCAGCACGTAGCTGGTGTCCCGCACGTGCAGGTGCCTGACGAAGCCGGGGGAGAGCTCGTCGGTGCCCGCGGTGCAGCTCGGGCAGCCCTCGTCCCAGGACGGGTCGAACATGAAGTGGTAGACGATCAGTTGCCGACGGCCGTCGAACAGGTCGATCAGGCGCGCCGGGCCGTTCGGGCCGTCGAAGAGGTAGTCCTTCTCGACCTCGACCATCGGCAGGTTGCGCCGCCGCGTGTTCAGCGCGTCCCGCGCCTTGGTCAGGGCCTTCTCCTCGGCGAGCAGTTCCTCGCGGGCGGCCAGCCATTCGTCTCGGGTTCCGATCCTCGGAAGCGTCATCGCATCTCCTGAAGTTCGAGTCCAGCGCGCGGGTCCRCGCACGGCGGCCGGACAGGCCGCCTACAAAGGTCGACCCGGCGCGGCGCGGAAACTCATCGGCCGGGACCGGGGCGGCTAGGCCTCGGGGTCCGATGCGTCGGCCGAGGTTTCGGCGGGGTACATGGTCTGGCGCAGTGAACTCACCAGGTGCGCCATCGCCGGCGAGGGCTCGGCGCCGCTGTGCACGACGCCGCAGACCGGCACGCGGAGCCGTCCGCGGGCCTCGCGCATCACGCTCAGGCCGGTCCGGGTGACGTCGGTGACCGTGCTGGCATAGAGCACCGTCCAGGCCCGGGGGTTGGTGAGCAGGTCGAGGGTGGCCCGGTGGTCGCGCGCGATCGGCGGGCCGAGCTGCACCCGCCGCCCCACCTCCACGAACGCGTCCTCGACCACCGAATGCAGCAGGACCTGACTGTGCCGCGGCGGCAGCAGCAACGGGTACGGGGCCAGCTCGCCGAGCTCGACGGTGGAGAAGGCGGACAGCGGATGCTGGCTCGACGTCACGATCAGCAGGTCCTCGATGCCCAGCTGGACGATCTCGAGGCCCGGTCGGTCGACGTCCCCGCGGATCAGCGCGAGGTCGGCGTCACCGGCCGCGACGGCGTCGATGCGGTCCGCGAAGCTCTTGATCACGAACTCGATGTCGACGTCCGGGTGCCGTTCGCGGACGCGGGCGATGGCGTCGAGGCTCTGCGGCGCGAAACTCATGTTCGCGGTGATCCGGATCCTGTTGCGGGGCTCGCGCGCGACGGCGAACGCCTGGCTCTCGAGGCTCAGCACCTGCTGCGCGATCGGCACCAGCCGGGCACCCGCGGGGGTGAGCCGGACGACCCGCGTGGACCGTTCGAACAGCGAGGCGCCCAGTTCCCCCTCGAGCCGGGTGATCTGGTGGCTGATCGCCGACTGCGAGATGAAGCAGCGTTGCGCGGCGCGGCTGAAGTTCAGTTCCTCGCTGACCGCGAGGAAGTAACGCAGTTGCCGGAAGTCCATGCCCCCATCCTACTTATGAGCAATCCAGATAACTGTTCTCCGAATATCCCAGCTGGGTGGCCAAACCGGGCCCCAAATCCTTAGCGTGGCTCTCATACATCTGATCGAGCTGGAGGTTTTCGTGAGCGAGGCAGGCATGGACCGCACTGAGGTTGTCATCGTGGGCTCGGGCTTCGGCGCCCTCGCCACGGCCAAGAAGCTGGCCAAGGCCGGCACGCCGTTCGTCCTCATCTCCGAGACCACCGAGCACCTCTTCCAGCCCCTGCTCTACCAGGTTGCCACCGGCGTGCTCTCCGCCGGCGAGATCGCCCCCTCGGTCCGTTCGATCCTCGCGAAGTACCCGAACGCCGACGTCCGGCTGGGCCGGGTCGTCGACGTGCGACCCGACGACCAGGAGCTCGACTACCTGGCGGGCGGGGTGCGCCACACGATCGCGTACCGCTCGCTGGTCGCGGCGACCGGCGCGCGGCAGTCGTACTTCGGCCGCGACGAGTTCGCGAAGGTCACCTACGCACTCAAGACCGTCGACGACGCCGAGCGGCTGCGCTCGCAGATCGTGCGCTGCTTCGAGGAGGCGCACACCACCACCGACCCGGAGCGCCGCAAGAACCTGCTCAGCTTCATCGTCATCGGTGCCGGCGCGACCGGCGTCGAGCTGGCCGGCCAGATCAAGGAGCTCGCGGGCCGCTACTTCGAGCAGTCGATCCGCGGCATCACCGCCGCCGACGTCACCGTCACCCTGGTCGAGGGCGCCGGTGTGGCGCTGCCCGCGTACGGCGGCAAGCTCAGCGAGTACACCAAGGTGTCGCTGGAGAAGTCGGGCGTCGAGGTGGTGCTGAACACCCTCGTCACCGACATCGACGAGCACGGCGCGACCTTCAAGGCGCACGGCAGCGAGGCCGGCGAGCGGCGCACCGCCGAGACGATCATCTGGTCGGCGGGCGTGCAGGCCAACGACTTCGCCTCGGTGCTCGCCGAGCGCACCGGCTGCGAGACCGACCGCGCCGGGCGCCTCCTGGTCAACCAGGACCTGACCGTCGGCGGCCGCGCCGACATCTTCGCGATCGGCGACATGACCTCGCTGAACAACCTTCCGGGCCAGTCGCCCGTGGCGATGCAGGGCGGACGGCACGTCGCCCGCACGATCCTCGGCAAGACCCCCCGCGGCACCGCGTTCAAGTTCCGCGACAAGGGCAGCATGGCGATCATCAACCGCTTCCGCGCGGTGACCAAGGTGAAGAAGATCGAGCTCACCGGCGCCCTGGCCTGGGTGCTGTGGCTGGTCGTGCACATGATGTACCTGGTCGGCTTCCGCAACCGGTACATCGCGGTGATGTCGTGGTTCGGTTCGTTCCTGGGGCACCGCCGCCCGCACTTCTACTACGCGCAGAAGGCCGGCGCGACGGAGACGGCGCTGCCGGAGCCGGTCGAGACCGAGCCGATCAAGACCGAGCTGATCAAGACCGAGGTGCAGGCAGAGAAGCGGGTGCCGGTCCCCGTCTCCTGATCGCCGGCGGCCGCGCCGGCTGATCTCGACCGGTGCCGGACGCCGGGCGAGAGCCGGTGCCCGGGCGTAGGTTTGGGGTCGCACCCTTTCCTTCGCACCACTCGGCCCAAGGAGACATTCGTGCCTGATCACCAGCCACTTGCCGGCGCACCCTGCTGGATCGACCTCACCAGCTCGGATCCGGAACAGGTCAAACCCTTCTACAGTGGCCTGTTCGGCTGGGCCGCGGACTCCGACGAGGACCCGCAGTACGGCGGGTACGCCATCTTCAGTAAGGACGGCAAGCCCATCGCCGGGCTCGGTCCGCAGCAGGAGGGCAACCCGTACGGCAACGTGTGGACGATCTACCTGAAGTCCGGGGACGCCGCCGCGACCGCGGACACGGCGGCCGCCACCGGTGGACAGGTCCTGATGCCGGCGATGCAGGTGGGGCCGCAGGGCACCATGGCGATCCTCGCCGACCCGGCCGGCGCGGTGATCGGCGTCTGGCAGCCCGACCAGCACCAGGGCTTCAGTCTCGTGGACGAGGCCGGTGCGCCGGTGTGGTTCGAGACCCTCTCCCGCAGCTACACGGACGCGCTGCCGTTCTACGAGAAGGTGTTCGGCTGGAGCTACACCCCGATCGGGGACACCGACGAATTCCGCTACTCGCAGGCGATGATCGGCAAGCAGATGGTGGCCGGGGTGATGGACGCGGACGGATTCCTGCCCGAAGGCTCGCCGTCGTTCTGGCAGTTCTACGTCGGCGTCGACGACATGGACGCCGCGCTCGCCAAGGTCACCGAGCTCGGCGGCCGCATCCTGCGCCCCGCCGAGGACACGCCGTTCGGCAGGCTCGCGGCCGTCGCCGACCCGCTCGGTGCGGCATTCCAGATCGCGATGATCGCGGAGTCCTGACCGCGCACCGCGCCGTCACTGCCGAGCCCGGCGCCGCCTCGCGGCGGCGTCGGGCTCGGCAGTGACGAAATGGGTCGGTAGCGCGCGGAATTACCTGCCAGAATTGCTGGTCAGCACTATTGCGCGGGGTTCGATCCTGGGCGTACGCTCAGGGGTGCGGATCAGGAAAAGCAGACCGGTAACGGTCGGAAATCTTGAGAAGCAGAGATCCGGCCGAGGATGCGATTAGTCGCTACATCCCCGGCCGAACCCCTGTCTGGGGTAGTTCTGGTTCGCCGCCCATCCCGATTCACTCCGGTGCCGGGTCGGCCTCGAGCAGAGTACGCAGCACCGCGAGGTCCTTGCGGTTGGCGCGCCGCATCGCGCCCGCCATCAGCGGAGACCAGCCGCCCGAAATCCGACGGATCGCCGACGTTGCGCAGCGTCATCTCGGTTGCCGACGGACCGGCGTCGATCCAGGCGTACTCGGTCCGCACTCGAAGGCGGGCACAGCGGCTACATCTGCTCGGTGAGCGTGGCGAGGCCGTCGCCGGACAGGTCGGCCAGCGCGACGTCGCGGCCGGTCATCGCCATCAGCAACGAGAGCATCGGGCCGGTGACCTCCGGGCCGGAACCGGTGGACCAGTCGACGTCGGTCGCGCGCAGCGTCACACCGGCGATCCGGCTCTTGGTGCCGATCAGCAGGTTCGAGCCCTTGTAGAAGTCGGCCACCCGGAGCACATCGTCCGCCGGGTAGGTGTGCGCGATGCCGAGCGGCCGCCGGATGTCCTCGGCATGCACGATCGTCTCGCCGAGCCAGGAGTCGACGGGGCCGGGCGGCGACGACGTCAACCCCTGCACGGACCGGAACTCCGCGAGCGTGTCGGCGGGGGTGCCGGCGGTCTCGCGGGCGATGTTCTTGGCCGTGAACGACTCGAAGCGGAACCCGGTCCCGAACATGCCGAGGACGAACTTGGCCGGGGTCATCTTCGCGGTCGCGGTCATGTGACCCAGCGTCTCCCACACCGACCACCCGCGGCACAGCGACGGCGTGGACCACTGGTCCTCACGCAGGGACGCGAGGTCGTCGGCCAGGGCGCCGCGCTCGGCGTGGATCGCGGGCCACGGGCTTACAGCAGGCATCTGTCCTCCCGGGACGAGGTGTACCGCTCACTGGAGCTGAAGCTACACCCGTCGCCGCGCCGCCGTCAGCGACCGACCGCGAGCCGTTCCCGGCGCAGCCGGTCCACCTCGTCGAGCTGCAGCGGTGCCAGCGCGTCCACACCCGTGGCACGGGCCAGCAGCAGGTCCGCAAGTTCCGGGTTCCGGGCCAGCACCGGGCCGTGCATGTACGTGCTGACCACCGAGCCCTGCACCACGCCCTCGAGTCCGTCGCCGACGCCGTTGCCGACGCCGTGGGTGACGCGGCCGAGTGCCGTCGCGTCGGGGCCGAGAGTCGTTCCGCCGCGGTGGTTCTCGAACCCGGTCAGCGGCTGCGTCAACCCGTCGAGCAGCGGCCGGGTGATCACCTCGCCGATCGACCGGGTGGCCTGCGGCGACGTGGTGACGTCCAGCATCGACACGCCCTCGACGCGGTCGCCGCCGGAGGTCTCGTACCAGTGCCCGAGCACCTGGATGGCCGCGCAGATCGCCAGCACCGGCGCGCCGCGCTCGGCGGCCTTCTGCAGCCCCGGGTACCGGGCCAGGTGCCGCGTGGCGAGCCGCTGCGCCGCGTCCTCCGCGCCGCCGAGGGTGTACACGTCCAGCGAGTCCGGCACCGGGTCGGACAGCGTGATCTCCACGATCTCCGCGTCCAGGCCGCGCATCCGCAGTCGCTGCCGCAGGATCAGGGCGTTGCCGCTGTCGCCGTAGGTGCCCATCACGTCGGGCAGCACCAGGCCGATCCGCACCGTCGACTCAGACATCCTTGTCCTCCTTGGCGATGGCGGTGTTCAGGTCGCGGAACGCGGTGTAGTTCGCGAGCACCTCGACTCGGCCCGGCGGGCAGGACGCGATGGCACGCAACGGGTCCGGCTCCAGCGTGTGTTCCACGCCGGCATAGGTCAGGCGCACCGCGAGGTCGGTGGCGCGTTCGCCCGCGGCCACCACCTTGACGCCTTCGAAGTGCTCGAAGCGCACGTCCCAGAGCCAGGACAGGTCCTCGCCGTCCGGAACCTGACCGTTGACCGCGATGACCAGCCCGTCGACGTCGGGGTCGATCATCGACAGGGCCTCCTGCCAGCCCGCCGGGTTCTTGGCGAGCAGCATCCGCAGCGAGTGCGGGCCCACCTGCACGGCGGCGTACCGGCCGGCGATCTCGCGGACCGCGGACGCGGCGGCGACGGCGTCGGCCGGGGCCGCGCCCATCGTCACCGCGGCGGCGACGGCCTGGGCGGCATTGCCGCGGTTGGCCTTTCCGGGCAGGGCCAGCGTCATCGGCAGGACCAGGCCGTCCGGGCCGTAGAGGTTCTCGTCGTCGAGCCACCACTGGGGGGTGGGCCGCTCGAAGTCGGTGCCGGTGCTGCGCCAGTGGTTGTAGGCGATGCCCGTCGCGTCGCCCGTGCGTTCCTCCCAGACGATGGGCTCACCGCTACGCGGGCAGCTCACCGAGTCCCCGGCCCAGCCGCCGCCGGCCGCCACCCACACCACGTTCGGTGCGTCGTAGGCGGCGGACGCGACCAGCACGTCGTCGCAGTTGGCGATGACGACGGCGCCGGGGTGGCGGGCCAGCCCGGCCCGCAGCTTGCGCTCGATCATGTTGATCTCGCCGACCCGGTCGAGCTGGTCGCGGCTGAGGTTCAGCAGCACCACTGCGTCCGGGTTCAGTGCGTCGCTCACGTGGGGGACGTGCAGCTCGTCGACCTCGATCGCGGCCAGCGGCGCGTCCACGTGGACGCTCAGCGCGGCGACGATGCCGGCGTCCATGTTGGCGCCGTCGGCCTGGGTGGCGACGTCGTCGACGGTGGCGAGCGCCGCCGCGGTCATCCGGGTGGTGGTGGACTTGCCGTTGGTGCCGGTGATCAGCACCGTCCGCTTACCGCTGCCGAGCTGCGACATCAGGGTCGGGTCGATCTTGAGCGCGATCAACCCGCCGATCATCGAACCCTTGCCCCGGCCGGCCTTCTGCGAGGCCCAGGACGCGGCCGCGGCGGCGCGCAGTGCGAGCCGGCCGCGCACGGAGAACCGAGTGCGCTGGCGGGTCGACCCAGAATTCCCCGGGCTCGTTGCCCCACGATCGTCAATTGCCACGGGCAGAGTTTTCCACACCGGACCGATCGGTCAGACGCGTGCCGCCACCGGGGTGGGGGAGGTCACGGGTGCTGCCGGATCCGGCGTCGGCGCGGTGAGGGCCGGGTCCGCCGGGCGAGGGTTCGACCGCAGGGTCCCGAAGAGGCAGCCGCCGACGACCACCACCGCGCCGGCGAGGGCGAGCGTGCTCGGCTGTTCGTCGAGTACCAGCCAGGCAGCGCCGATGCCGACCACCGGCACCAGCAGCGACAGCGGCGCGACGGTGCTCGCCGGGTACCGGCTCATCAGCACGGTCCAGAGGCCGGATCCGGCGATGGTGCCCAGGACGACGATGTACGCGAGTCCGGCCAGGGCGGGCCAGCCGCCCGGGCTCAGCGACTGTCCGAGGGCGGACCAGCCGGTGGTGGGTCCCTCGACCGCTGCGGACAGCGCCAGGAGCGGCAGCGGCGGGATCACGGTCATCCACAGCATCAGCCGCATCGGGTTGTCCGGCCGGGCCAGCCGGCTGCCGATGTTGCCGAACGCCCAGCCCAGCGCGGCGAGCAGGGTGAGCAGCAGCGGAAGCAACGTCGCGTGCTGGGCCCGGTCCCAGCCGATCATCGCCATGCCGGCCACGGCGACCGCTATGCCGAGCAGTTGCCGTCGGCTCACGCGTTCGCGGAGCAGCACCGCACCCAGCAGCACCGTGAAGGGGGCGGCCGACTGCAACACCAGGGACGCCAGTCCGGTCGGCATCCCGCTGCTCATGGCCCAGAACAGGAACGCGAACTGCACGACGCCGAACCCGGCGCCGTAGAGCAGCAGCCACCGCAGCGGCACGGCCGGGCGGGGGACGAACAGGACCACGGGGACCGCGATGACCAGGAAGCGGAGCCCGGCGAAGAAGTACGGCGGGAAATGGTCGAGGCCGGCGCGGATGGCCAGGAAGTTCAGCCCCCACAGCAGCACGACGGTCAGTCCGAGCAGGCGGTCGCGAGTGGTCACCCGGATAATGGTGCGCCAACCTAAACATCAGGACAATCGAATATAACTGGATGATTCATGTAGATGTGCTGTACGAATCGTAGCTCCGGGCCTACCCGTAGGTCTGTTCCAGATGCTCCTCGAGCAGATCGAGGAACTCGCCCTTGTCGTCTCCGACCTTGGCCAGCAGACCGCTTGCCAGCAGCAGCCACGACACCAGTTGCGATCCCAGGCGCCCGGCAAAGGCCGGGCGGAAGCGGATGGACTCGGTCAGGACGTAGCCGTTGCCCTCGGGTTCCATGGTGAGCGTCACGTCCTGGCGGATGCCGCGCTGCTTTCCGGAGAATGCGATCAACTCGTGCGGCACGTACTGGGTGATGCTCCACCGCACGACGTCGAAGTCGCACTCCTCACCGTGCTTGCTGTCCCAGCTCTGTCCCGCGGCCATCTCGAAGTCGGGAGGCAGGACGGTCTCCGTCTTGTGCTCCTCGTACGCTCCGCACTCCACCGGATGGGTGAAGGCGTTCCAGATGGTCTGCCGGTCGCCTTCCAGGCGACGCCAGTTGCTGAAAGATGCGTACCCCACGAGGTACCCCCGATCGGTGGATGCGAATGTCCCGAGCCCAGTCCGCGCCGGGAACGTTGTCCGGCGAATACCGTAGCTTCACCGCATGGATGTCGAGCGACTCCGGGTCCTCCGCGAACTGGCCGACCGGGGCACGGTGGCCGCGACCGCCGTCGCGATGAACCTGACTCCGTCCGCGGTCTCCCAGCAACTGAAGGTCCTCGCCCGGGAGGCCGGCGTCCCCATCCTCGAACCGGACGGCCGACGGGTCCGGCTCACCGCCGCCGGGCAGGCACTGGTGCTGCGGGCCGAGGACGTGCTGGCGGCGCTGGACCGGGCGACCGCGGAGATGGACTCCTACCGCGGCTCGCCCCGGGGGCGGGTGCGGGTGGCGTTGTTCCCCTCGGGCGCCGCGTTGATGCTGCCCGGCCTGCTGCGCCGCCTCGCCGGCTCCGGGGTCGACGTCGAGGCGCAGGACGTGGACGAACCCGCGTCGGCGGTGCCGCACCTGCTGGCGGACTTCGACGTGATCCTCACCCACCGGGACGAGCGCGCGCCGACCGTGGCGTCGCCGCGGGTCCGGATCGAGGAGTTGATGCGCGAACCCATCGACCTGGTGCTCTGGCCCGGGCATCCGCTGGCGGGCCGGGCGGGGGTCGAGCTCGACGAACTGGCGGAGGAGAGCTGGATCAGCGTGCGCGGCGGATTCCCGGTGGACGACGTGCTGGAGTCGGTGGCCGCGGTGACCGGTGTCCGGCCGCGGGTGGTGCAGCGGATCAACGACTTCCGGGTGATCGAGGAGCTGGTCGCGGCCGGTCACGGGGTGGCGCTGATGCCGAGGCATGCGGTCGCCCACCCGGGCCTGGTGCACACGCACCTGGCGGGTATCCGGGCGGCGCGGATCTACGATCTGGCCACTCGGCCGGCCGCCGCGGAGCGTCCGGCGGTGGAGGCGGTGCTCGACGCCTTCCGTGCCGAGGCGCGGGCCGTGGTCGAGCGGGGGTAGTCAGCGCAACGGCACCGGGCCCACCTGGTGGCGGGAGCCTCGGTGCCGTTGCGGCGCAGTCGAACCAGTCGACTCCGGCGAGAGGTCAGGCGAGCGCCTTGGCCTTGAGTGCCTGGAACTCCGTCTCGGTGATGGTGCCACTGTCGAGCAGGGCCTTGGCGTCCGCGATGTGTTCGGCGGGTGACTTACCGCTGGCGACCTGCTTGATGTACGCGTCCTGCTGGTCCCTCATGTGCTGAGCCGCCCGCACGGAGCGCTTGGTCATCGCGTCGCCGTTGACGATCAGGTAGATCAGCGCGGTGATGAATGGCACGAATATGAGGAAGACGATCCAGAGTGCCTTCACCCAGCCCGAGGTCCCCTCGGTGCGGAAGAGGTCGCCGATGATCGAGAAGAGCAGCATCAGGTAGGCGATGAAGGCGAAGCAGACGATGATGTACCAGATGATGTCCCAGAACGACATGTGAGGCTCCTGTTTCTCCAGTGGATCCGAGTGTTCGCCTGAGGATCGCAGACAGCAGTCGAGCCCGCCTCACTCTTCACAGGTGAAAGAGCGCAGCAGCGGGTGAACAGTCGGTGACCTCCGGGTGGGGGCGCGCCGGGGCTCCGGACTACCGCACGTGGCGGCCGTCGAGCGCGCAGAATGGACGCCATGACTGAGCCAGTGAACATAGGTCCGGTGGAGCTCGTGGTCCTGAGCTTTCCCGGCGTGCGCGTGGATCCCGCGGCCGTTCAGGCCATCCAGGACGTGGTCGATCGTGGCTACGTGACCCTGCTCGACCTCGTCTACATCGCCAAGGATGCGGACGGGAACATCACCCAGATCGACGTCGACGAGGACCTCGACGACATCGGACTCGCCATCCTCTCGATCGAGGCCAAGGCGCTGATCAGCGACGAGGACCTGGACGTGGTCCGGGATTCGCTCGAGCCGAACTCGTCCGCCGCGATCATCGTCTACGAGGAGACCTGGGCCCGGAACGTGGCCACCACCGTCACCGCGGCCGGCGGCGAGGTCGCGCTGCACGTCCAGATCCCGCGGGACGACGTCCTGGCGGCCATCAACGCGGTCCTCTGACCAGTCCCACCCACACCGAAATTTCTTCGCAGACAGGAGAATCCCATGGTTTTCAGGGCAAGGCGTGTCGGGCGTCCCGGGTTGCTCGGGACCGTCGCGCGCACCGCGGTGGTCGCGGGTACCGCGCAGGCGACGTCGAATGCGATGAACCGCCGGTCCCAGCGGAAGGCCGAGGAACAGCAGGCCTACGCCGACCAGCAGGCGGAGCAGCAGGCCGCGCAGCAGCAGGCCGCGTATGCGCAGCAGGTTCAGGCGCAGCAGGCAGCAGCGCCGGCAGCAGCGCCGGCCGGGGGTGACGACCTGATCGCCAAGCTGCAGCAACTCGGGCAGCTGCGCGACTCCGGAGTGCTCACCGACGACGAGTTCGCGGCCGCGAAGGCCAAGCTGCTCGGCTGACGCCGAAGCCGAGTTCGACCGGTTCGCATCGACACCTCACCGAGAGGCAACCGCATGTCAGAGCCCGACGGAGCAACGCCCGAGATCGCGACGGCCAACGGGGGTGTCGCGGAGGGCCTGCCGTTTTCCGATGATTCGGACTTCCTGGATGCGGAGCGCGGTTTCGTGGCCGCGCTGACTCCGGGTGTCGTGACGGGAGATGCCGGAACGGTGGTGTGGGACAACGACTCCTACGCGTTCCTCGAGGAGCCGTGCCCACCCACCGCGAACCCGAGCCTGTGGCGTCAGTCCAGGCTGGTGGCCAAGCAGGGCCTGTTCGAGGTGGCCGAACGGATCTACCAGGTCCGGGGCCTCGACCTGTCGAACATGACCCTGGTCGAGGGCGAGGCCGGCGTCATCGTCATCGACCCGCTGATCTCGGCCGAGACGGCGGCCGCCGCGCTCGCGCTCTACCGCGAGCACCGCGGCGACCGCCCCGTCACCGCGGTGATCTACACGCACTCGCACATCGACCACTTCGGCGGCGTCAAGGGCGTCACCACCACAGAGGAGGTGGCCGCGGGCCGCTGCGCGATCCTCGCCCCGGTAGGGCTCGTCGAGCACGCGGTGGCGGAGAACGTCTACGCCGGCACCGCGATGGGCCGCCGGGCCGCGTACATGTACGGCGCCGCGCTGCCCCGCGGGCCGCGCGGCGCGATCGGTGCGGGGCTGGGGCAGACCACCTCGACCGGTACCCCGACCCTCATCGCCCCGACCGTCGACGTGTCCCGGACCGGCCAGGTCGAGACGGTCGACGGGGTTCGCATCGAGTTCCAGATGACGCCGGGCACCGAGGCGCCGTCGGAGATGAACTTCTACTTCCCGGACCTGCGCGCGCTCTGCATGGCGGAGAACGCGACCCACACCCTGCACAACCTGCTCACCCTGCGCGGCGCGCTGGTTCGGGACCCGCACGTGTGGTCCAAGTACCTGACCGAGTCGATCAACCGCTACGCCGCGCGGTCCGACGTCCTGTTCGCCTCGCACCACTGGCCGACCTGGGGCACCGAACGGCTCACCGAGTTCCTGTCCCTGCAGCGCGACCTCTACGGCTACCTGCACGACCAGACGTTGCGACGGATCAACCAGGGGCGCACCGGGATCGAGATCGCCGAGGAGTTCGAACTGCCGCCCGCCGTGGCGCGGGCCTGGCACACCCGCGGCTACTACGGGTCGGTCAGCCACAACGTCAAGGCCGTCTACCAGCGCTACATGGGCTGGTTCGACGGCAATCCCGCCCACCTGTGGGAACACCCGCCCACCGAGTCGGCGAAACGGCACGTCGAGTTCATGGGCGGTGCCGCCGAGGTGCTGCGCAAGGCCCGTGAGTCCTTCGCCGCCGGGGACTTCCGCTGGGTCGCACAGGTGGTGAACTACGTGATCTTCGCCGACCCGGACAACGCGGAGGCGAGGGCATTGCAGGCCGACACGTACGAGCAGCTCGGCTTCGGCGCCGAGAACGGGACCTGGCGGAACTTCTATCTCACCGGGGCGTACGAGCTGCGACACGGCTCGGTCGGGACGCCGACCAGTCCCTCCGCACCGGACATCGCGGCGGCGCTGTCGGTGGAGCAGGTGTTCGACGCACTGTCCCTGCGGATCGACGGTCCGCGGGCGTGGGCGGCGCAGGTGGTCGTCGACTGGCACGTCACCGACGAGAACCTCGTGCACCGGACGCAGCTGCGCAACGGCCTGCTGGTGCACTTCGACCTCGACGGAGACCTCGGCGCCGAGTTCCCGGCGGCCGACGCTACTTTCACGTTGGCGCGACCGCTGCTGCTCGGGGTACTGCTCGGCGGGGTGGACCTCGGAGCCGCGATCGCCGACGGCCGGATCGTGGCGGAGGGCGACCTCGGCAAGCTGGCCGAGCTCGCCGGCTACCTCGACGCGCCCGACCCGGACTTCTCGATCGTCACCCCGTAGCCGCGTGGTTGCGGTGAGATCTGTCGGCCGCGGCTGAGTTACGACGTGCTCAGATCTCGGTGGCCACCTTCCACGCCGAGTGCATCGCGCCCTCGATGTAGTCGACCTCGCCGGCGTCACCGACGACGCGCACGTCGACGCCGTCGCGGGCCAGCGCGTCGGCCAGCGGTGCCGCCGCCGAGACACCCGACGCGACCACGACCATGTTCGCCGGCGCGGACAGGGTCTTGCCCCCGACCGTGAACTCGACGGACTTGCGGTTGATGCGCTCGACCGTCGCGTTGCGCTGGATGTCCACGCCCAGCTCGCCGGCGTGCCTGACCGCGGTCCAGCGGCGCGGCATCGCCATCGGCACACCGAGCTGCTGGCCCTCCTCGATCAGGGTCACCCGGCTGCCCCGCTCCGCGAGGAACTCCGCCAGTTCGAGGCCGACGAGCGATCCGCCGATGACGACGACGTTCTTGCTCATCGGCAGGAACTTGAGGAACTTGCGGCTCAGGACGCGGATCCTCTCGGGGCTCTTGGTGATGCCGACTAGCCCGCCGAGCTTGCCCATGGTCCGCAGGAACAGCGACTGGTCCGAGACGTCGCCGGCGCCGGTCATCAGGGCGCGGAGGCTGTCTCCGGTGTGCACGTGGGGCAGGTTGCCGCCCGGCACGCTCGGCCGTGCCCGCACCGCACCGGTGGCGACCACGACGACGTCGGGCGCGAGGGCCTTGACCGTGGCGGCGGTGGCGTCGGTCTTCAGTCGGAATTCGACACCGAGACGCGTCGCCTCGTGGGTGAGCCAGTTCAGCAGTCGCTCGTTGTCGGGCGTGGTCAACGTGGAGAACCACAGGGTGCCGCCGAGGCGGTCGGTCTTGTCCAGCACGGTGACGCGGTGGCCGCGCTCGCTCGCGACGCGCGCGGTCTCGAGGCCGCCCGGGCCGGCACCGACCACCACGACGTGCTTGCGTGCCGTCGTGGTCGGGAACGGGAGTAGCGTCTCGTTGCCCAGCGCCGGGTTGACCGCACACAGCGGGGTGTCGTCCCAGAAGTTCTCCTGCACGCACACGTAGCAGTTGATGCAGGGACGGACCTGCGCGGTGCGCCCCGTCTCGAGCTTGTTGACCAGTTCCGGGTCGGCCAGCAGCTGACGGCCCATCGCGACGAAGTCGGTGCGGCCTTCGGCGATCATCTTCTCGCCGACCTCGGGAAGCATGCGGCCGACGGTGATGACCGGAATCGACACCGCGCGCTTCACCGCCGTCGCATTGTCGGTGTAGTAGCCGACCTTGTCGGGCAGCGGGCCGTCGGTGAAGTTCGCGAAGGCATTCAGCGCGGTGCCCGTGACGTGGATGGCGTCCGCGCCGGCCGCCTCGAACATGGCGGCCGCGCCGGCGGCCTCCTCGGGGGTCAGGCCGTCGGACTCGCCGTACTCCTGCCCGGCCAGACGCACGATGACGGCGAGGCTGTCGCCGGCCTCGTCCTTGACCGCGCGGATCACCTCGCACGTCAGCCGGGCCCGGTTCTCCAGGGATCCGCCGTACTCGTCGGTGCGCTGGTTCGAGTAGCGGCTCAGGAAGCCGCCGAGCACGTAGTTGTGGGCGCAGTGGATCTCGACCGCGTCGCCGCCGGCGGCCTTCACCCGGCCGGCCGCCTCCGCGAACATCCGGACCAGCCAGTCGAGATCGTCCTTGGTGGCCTCGCGGTAGGTGGCCTTCTTGCCCTCCTGGATGGCGGCCATCTTCCCGAGCTCCTCGGGGGTGCAGTCGGCCATCGCGCTCATGTCACCGGGCGGCTTCGGAATGGACGGCACCAGCTGCGGGCGGCCGTCGAGGGTGTCGATCCGGGCGACCTTGCCGTGGTGCGTCATCTGCACGCAGAGCTTGCTGCCGGTCTCGTGGACCGCGTCGGCGAGGGCCTTGAGTCCGGGTATGAACCGGTCCTCGGACAGGCCCGGCTCCTTGCGGCTGGTGCAGCCCGCCGGGTACGCGACGGCGCAGCAGCCCGTGATGATCATCCCGGTGCCGCCCTCGGCGCGGGCGGCGAAGTGGTCGATGTCGCCCTGATGGATCTCGCCGTCCTCGCAGAGGTTCATGTCCATGGCAGGGAGGACGACCCTGTTGCTCAGCGTCATCGGCCCGATGGCGCCGGGAGCGAGCAGGTGCGGGAACGTCTGGTGTCGGGTCGTCACGACCGGTAGTCAATGCGAAACGGGCGCCGGGGTGGTGCTCGTTTCCGATCAGCGGGACTGGGTCCACCGCGCAGAAGGGGCCGCACCCCGACGGGTGCGGCCCCTTTGCGGAGTCTCGCTCAGTGCGCCCGGTTGACCGCCGAGACGACGGCCCGCAGCGAGGCGGTGGTGATCGAGGTGGCGACGCCGACGCCCCACACGACCTTGTTGGTGCCGTCCGGGGTGGTGACCGCGGCCTCCACGTACGCGGCGGCCTTGGCGTCGTCGCCCGCCGACATGGCGTGCTCGCTGTAGTCCAGGACCCGAACGTCGAAGCCGACCGTGGCGATCGCGTCGACGAACGCGGCCAGCGGGCCGTTGCCGCTGCCCGAGATCTCCTGTTCCTTGCCGCCCACCTTCACCACGGCGGTGATGGAGTCGGTGCCGCCGTCGACCTCGGACGCGGTCACCTTCTGGCGCATCCGCTCGAGCGGGGTGATCGGGGCGAGGTACTCCTCGTTGAAGACATCCCACATCTCCTTGGGCGAGACCTCGCCGCCCTCGCCGTCGGTCAGCTTCTGCACCGACTGCGAGAACTCCATCTGCAGTCGCCGCGGCAGCACCAGGCCGTGGTCGGCCTTCATGATGTACGCGACGCCGCCCTTGCCGGACTGCGAGTTCACGCGGATGACGGCCTCGTACGTGCGGCCGACGTCCTTCGGGTCGATGGGCAGGTAGGGGACCTGCCACAGGATGTCGGCCACGTCCGCGTCCTGCGAGTCGGCGGTGACCTTCATGTCGTCGAGGCCCTTGTTGATCGCGTCCTGGTGGCTGCCGGAGAACGCGGTGTAGACCAGGTCGCCGCCGTAGGGGTGGCGCTCGGCCACGGGCAGCTGGTTGCAGTACTCGACGGTGCGACGGATCTCGTCGATGTTGGAGAAGTCGATCTGGGGATCGACCCCGCGGGTGAACATGTTCAGGCCGAGCGTGACCAGGCAGACGTTGCCGGTGCGCTCGCCGTTGCCGAACAGGCAGCCCTCGATGCGGTCCGCGCCGGCCTGGTAGCCCAGTTCGGCGGCCGCGACGCCGGTGCCACGGTCGTTGTGCGGGTGCAGCGAGAGGATGACCGAGTCGCGACGCGCCAGGTTCCGGTGCATCCACTCGATCGAGTCGGCGTACACGTTCGGGGTGGCCATCTCGACCGTCGCCGGCAGGTTCAGGATCACCGGGTTGGCCGGGGTGGCGCCGAGGGTCTCGGTGACCGCGTCACAGACCTCCTTGGCGTAGGAGAGCTCGGTGCCGGTGTAGGACTCGGGGGAGTACTCCCAGCGCCAGTTGGTGTCCGGGTACTTCTTGGACTCCGTGAGCACCAGCTCGGCGGCGTCGGTGGCGATCTTCTTGATGACCTCGCGGTCCGCGCGGAAGACCACCCGCCGCTGCAGGATCGAGGTGGAGTTGTAGAAGTGCACGATGACGTTCTCGGCGCCCTCGCACGCCTCGAAGGTGCGGGTGATCAGCTCGGGGCGCGACTGCGTCAGCACCTGGATGGTCACGTCGCTGGGGATCGCGCCGTCCTCGATGATCTCGCGGACGAAATCGAAGTCCGTCTGGCTCGCGGACGGGAAGCCGACCTCGATCTCCTTGTAGCCCATCCGCACCAGCAGGTCGAACATGCGGCGCTTGCGGGCTGGGCTCATCGGGTCGACGAGCGCCTGGTTGCCGTCACGCAGGTCCACCGCGCACCACATCGGGGCACGGTCGATGACCTTGTCGGGCCAGGTGCGGTCGGGGAGGGTGACCGGCTCGACCTCGTCGGCGAACGGCCGGTACCGGTAGGTCGGCATGGAGGAGTTCTTCTGCGGGTTCCAGGCGGGCTGGTCGGCAGGGGCGGGCTTGGACGGCGGCGTGATGGTGCGCGATCCAGAAGTAAAAGCGTCGGCGGGTGACATTGACGAATCTCCGAATTGAGGGGACGGGTAGTCCGATGGGTCGACCGGCGCGACTGAACCCCGCGACGGGAAGCCAGTCTGAATCAGACCCCGTCGCGGCGATTAAGAAGGAGCGCCCGCTGCATGTACGGCAGTCTACGCGCCGCCGCATCGGGGCGGGTCTTCACCCGCCGGGAATGATGACCGGCCGACCGTCGTGCCCGACGCTCGGACGATGGTGTCGATTCCGTCGTCGGTGGGCCGGTGGTTCCGGGAACTGCTACCCGAACGCAGGTTCCTCAAGTCCGACCTCGTGGCCGGGATCCCCGGCGCGATCAGCAGTGTTCCCGACGGCATGGCGTCCGGTGTACTCGCCGGCGTGAACCCTGTGCACGGTCTGTACGCGAGCTTTGCCGGGCCGGTGTTCGGCGGCCTGCAGACCAGTACCAAGTTGATGGTGATCACCACGACCAGTGCCGCCGCGCTGGCAGCGGGGTCTGCGCTGGCCCAGGTTCCGGAGCCGGACCGGGCCGGGGCGGTGATGTTGTTGACCCTGGTCGCGGGTGTGGTGATGGTGGCGGCCGCCCTTCTCCGGCTCGGCCGGTACACCCGGTTCGTGTCTCACTCCGTGATGACCGGGTTCCTGACCGGGGTGGCGGTCAACATCGTCTTCGGCCAGATCGGCGACCTCGCCGGGGCGAGCGCCACCGGGGCAGTCGCGATTGCGAAGGCCGTCGACGTGCTCGCGCACCCGTCGGCTGTCGACCCGGCGTCGTTTCTGACGGGCCTACTGGCCCTGTTCCTGTTGGTTGTCCTCTCCCGTACCCGCCTCGCCCTGTTCAGCGCCCTGATCGCGTTGGTGGTGCCCTGCCTGGTGGTGATCGTGCTCGGGCTGGACAGTGTCGCGCGGGTGGCCGACGTCGGCACCATCCCGACCGGGATCCCGCTCCCGCAACTACCCGACTTCGGCCTGCTCTCGCCGTCCCTGGTCGGCGGCGGGTTCGCGGTCGCCGCGATCGTGCTGGTGCAGGGCGTGGGTGTGGCGGAAGCGTCGCCCAACCGGGACGGGTCCCGGTCGCGCCCCAATCGGGACTTCTCCGCGCAGGGCGTGGGCAACATCGCGTCCGGCCTGTTCGGCGGGATGCCGGTCGGCGGTTCGGTGGGGCAGACGGCGCTCAACGACACGGCGGGCGCGAAGGGCCGCTGGGGCGCGATCTTCTCCGGCCTCTGGATGCTCGTCATCCTGGTTGCCTTCTCCGGGCTGGTCGGCAAGGTCCCGATGCCGACGCTGGCCGCGGTCCTGATCTATGCGGCGGTCGGCTCGATCCGGCCCGCCCAGATCCTGTCCATCCTGCGTAGCGGACCGAGTTCGATTCTCGCGCTTGTCATCACCTTCGCGGCCACCCTGGTCCTCCCGGTCACCGCGGCGGTGGGGATCGGCGTGGTCCTGTCGATCCTGTTGCAGCTGAACCAGGAGGCGGTGGACCTGCGAGTGGTCCGGCTGGTGCCGCGGCCGAACGGGACCCTGGTCGAACACGCCGCACCGAACACGCTGAAGGACCGGGAGGTGGTGGTCCTGGACGTGTACGGCAGCCTCTTCTACGCGGGCGCGCGGACGCTCCAGGTCCGGTTGCCGGACCCGGCGAACGCGGAGTCGCCCGAGGTGGTCCTGCGCCTGCGCGGGCGCACCACGCTCGGGGCGACGTTCTTCAAGGTGGTCGCCGACTACGCGGCACGGCTGGACGGGCTCGGTGGCCGGTTGTATCTGAGCGGACTGACTCCGGAGGTCCTCGAGCAGTGGAACCCCGGGCGGCTGGCCACCCAGGGTGTGGTGCTCGAGACCTTCGCCGCGACCAGCACACTCGGCGAGTCCACCCTCGACGCGGTCGAGGCGGCCGAGCGCCGGTTGGTGCGCGCGGTGCGCGCCGATTACACCGTTTGAACGGACCTGGACGCTTGTTTCGTAAAACCGGGACCGTCGCTGACGCTGGTTGGTTACTGTGTGGCCGACGGATCAGGATTTACGCCTCGCTTGTAGCTGGTTTCTGGGAAGAGAGATGTGCATGTCGGCATTCGTGAACGGCCCCGCCCGGGCCGCAGTCGATCTTCGACGAGCTTCCGTCCGGGGCGGTCTGGTGCGCCGAGGTGCCGCAGTCCTCGCCGGTAGCGGGATCGCGCTCGCGGGGCTGGCCGTGCTGGCCCCCGTCGCGAGCGCGGACACCACGATCAACGGCTGTGTCATCGTCTCGAAGCCCACCGTCGACAAGTTCACCGACTGTGCGGCCGCGAATCTCGCCGGCGCGGCGCTGGAGAAGATGGACCTGTCCTTCGCGAACCTGGCCGGTGCGAACCTGACCGGGACGAACCTCGCGGACTCGAACCTCTCCGGGGCCAACCTCGCCGCGGCCAACATGTCGCTCGCCCTGTTCACCAACGCGAATCTGGCCAAGGCGAACCTGACCAACGCCTACGCGCCCGACGCGAACTTCGACCACGCGGACCTGCGTGAGGCGAACCTCAAGGGCGCCCGGTTCTCCGGCGCCAGCCTGATCGGCGCGGACCTGGCAGGGGCACTCGATCAGAATCTGGMCGGCGCCGTGACCAAGGAGGGGGAGGCGCCCGCCGACAACGGCAGCGCCGGCAGCGCCACGCTGCCGCCCGTCACCCCGGACACCCCCCTGTTCGGCTCGGCGTTCGCCGGCTCGACCAACATCAGTGGCGAAGGCGACGGCAACGAGTACGTTCCGCCGCCCGCGCCCATGATTGGTTCGGCCGTCACCGGTTCCACCAACATCAGCGGTGTCGGCTAGGAACCAGCAGGTCCACACACTGTGCGCGATCGACACCAACTCGGTGTCGGTCGCGCACAGTCGTTTTCGGGGTCAGTCCGGCAGGCGGCGCATCTCGACGACCGTGATGCCCAGCGCATCGAAGCGGGCGAGCATGCCGCGTAGCTGGGTGTCGTTGTCRATCGGGCCGTACAACGTCGTGTAGGCGTGCGGTGTCGCGGACACCTCGAGTTCGGGGAAGGCGGCCAGGGCACGTTCGGACAGCTCACCCCGCAGGAGGAACTCGTAGCGGACCCGGGAGTGCTGGGGATGTGCCACCGACGCGACCTCCTCGGTGTGGTGTTCGGCGGGCCGACCGGGATGCGCAGGCCGACGCAATCCAGTGTTGCGGGACCGGGCGTGATCCGCCTCACCCTCGGGTGGTGAGACCGCCCGGTACGTGGTCGGAACCGCCTGCCTGCG
Organism: Rhodococcus sp. P4_F5; assembly: GCF_056401315.1. Lineage (NCBI taxonomy): Bacteria > Bacillati > Actinomycetota > Actinomycetes > Mycobacteriales > Nocardiaceae > Rhodococcus > Rhodococcus sp. P4_F5. Next base: position 33,572 of record NZ_JBFUJP010000059.1, read on the forward strand.
ACGCCGTGCTCACAGCAGGCCGCGGTTCCGGGCCGCGGTGATGGCGTCCCGGCGGGTCCGCACTCCCAGCTTGCGGTAGACCCCCCGCAGGTGGGTCTTGACGGTGTTGACCGACACGAACAGGTCGGCTGCGATCTCCTCTGCCGTGCGCCAGGACGGCAGCTCGCGGAGCAGTTCCATCTCGCGGGGGGTCAGCAGGTCGGACCTGGCGCCGGCGGCCTTCGGGATGGCCGACCGGGCGGCCGCGGCGAACTCGTCGTAAACCCCGAAGCGCCCGTGGTGGCGGTCCAGCAGGTCCCGGATCTGGTCGCCGGAGTCGAAGAACGGTCTCAGGATGCCGCTCGGCTCCGCGAGCGTCAGGGCCTCGAGCAGCGCCGCGTGGGCCGTGATCGGGTCGTTGCGGTCGTCGGCGAGCGCGGCCTCCGTCAGCCAGGCCCGGACCACGGTGGTGTCGGCGGCGCACGGGACGCTGCCGCTCAGTATCGGGGCGAGGTCGCGGCGGGCCGCGTCGCCGCGTCGGTGGTGCACCGCCATCGACGCGGCCAGGACGGCCAGTTCGCCGCAGTCGCCGAGTTCGCGCGCGGCGAGGTCTGCGACCTGGCCGGCCCAGCCGACCTCGCCGACGTGCAGGAACACCCGTTGCAGGGAGGGAGCGAGCAGCGCGGTGACACCCGGCGGCAGCGGCCGGCCATGTTCGGGAGCGGCGTTCTCCCGGATGATCCGGGCCAACGCGTGCGGGTCGTCGGAGTTCTCGAAGTCGAACAGTGCTGCCAGGCACACGGCGACGCGCGCGATCGCCGGGTCGCCGCAGCCGGCCAGGCCAAGGGTGGACTCGGCGCCGAGCCGGCGCATCGGCTCGTCCTCCACTCGCAGGTAGTGACCCCAGGCAGTCACCAGTTGTGCGACGTGGAAGTACAGAGTTCCGGCCAGCCCGTTGGTCCGGCCGAAGTCCTCCGCCTGCCGGGCCAGTTCGATCATTTCGGTGAGCCGGCACCGGAACGCCGCCACGGTCGCGCGGGCGGCGAGCGCCTGCAGGACGACGCCGGACAGGTCGGCGGCGCGGGCGTCGGCCAGCGCGTCGGCGAGGTGCCGGTCGGCGGGCCCGATCCGTCCGAGGTACAGCTCGGCCATTCCTTCCTGGACCCGGGAGAACGCATCGAGCTCGGGATTGCCGGTGGTACCGACCGGTGCCGCCTGCAGGGTCTCGAGGGCGTCCGCGATGCCCCCGCGCTGGACGGCCAACTGCAGACGCAGGGTGTCCTCGAGGACCGTGAGTTCGGAGGCGTCGTCGGGCCGGCGGTCCGCCACCCCGAGGTGCGAGGTGGCGGCGGCGTCATTGCCGCGGTCGAGTTCGGCTGCGGCGCGCAGCAATCGGATGGACGGGGCGGAGCGCACCGACCGTGGCGCGCGGTCGAGCACCCCGATCACCGCCTCGCCGCGCCCCGCGAGTACCAGGTGCAGGCCGCGTTCTTCGAGCAGCGCCAGCAGGGCCTCGTCCTGGCCGGCGTGCAACGCGTGCTCGAGCGCGGGCAGGTAGTCGCCGCTGCGCCCGAACCACGCCGCCGCGGTCTGTTCGAGGTCGGTGACCGCGCGGTGTCCCTGTCGGCCCACCTCGGCGCGCAGGTATTCGCGCAGCAGCGGGTGGTACCGGTACCAGCCCGGGGACCCGGTGACCCGTTCGATGAGGAAGTTGCTCCGCTCGAGGTGGTCGAGAATGGTTCGGGCATTGGTGTTTCCGGTCAACGCCTCGGCCAGTTCGACGGTGAACAGCTCGGGGACCGAAGTCTCCACCACGAAGTGGCGGCATGGCTCGGGGAGGCCGTCGAGGATCTCGTTGACCAGGTAATCTGCCACAATCCTGTTGTCCCCGTTGAAGTCGGCGATCATGGCCACGGGATCATGCTGGCAGGCAAGGGAAATCGCGGCCAGGCGTAGGCCCGCCGCCCAACCCTCGGTGCGGTCGTGGATCATCGCGAGTTCGGGTTCGTCCAGGCTGACCCCGTGTTCGGCCAGCAGGGTCGTGGTCTCGTCCGCCGTGAATGCCAGTTCGTTGGAAGAGAAGTCGTGGACCCGGCCGTCGAGCCGCATCCGGTGCACCGCCAGCGGCGGTGCGAACCGTCCGGCGACGACGGTGCAGAGCGATGCCGGGGCCCACTGGAGGATCTCGCTCACCACGTCGAGGGCCGCCGGGTCGTGCAGCACGTGCGCGTCGTCGAGCACCATCACGATCGGGCCGGCGAGCGTGCCGAGTGCCCGCGTCAGTTCGCCGGGGTAGTCGCCGTCGGTGACGGGTGGCAGCGGCCGAACCGCGTCCGCCAATGCGGCGTCGCCCGAGTTCTCCAGTGCGACATGCATAGACGTGCGCAGGGCAATCGGGTCGTTGTCCGATTCCTCCACGGTGAGCCAGGCGAGCGCCGGGCCCTCCGGCCGGTCGGCTACCTCGGCGGTCCAGTCGGAGAGCAGCATGGTCTTTCCGGAACCCACTGGGGCGCTGAGCATCACGACCGCGCCGGCAGATCGCTCTGTCGGAAGTGTCAGGTCGGAGAGTGTGTCGAGCAGCCGTTGTCGGCGAATCGCCGGATTGGTGTATGACGGTGGGCAAGTTCGTATTCGGCGCGTATCCCAGCTCGTAACGGACATCTGGCCTCTTCCCCCACGGACGACGACGCCGGTGCGCACGCACCAACGCACCCCCATGCGGCAAGCCGCATCGGGGCCAGTTAATAGGGAGCGTAACCCTGGTCACGGATTTTCGCGTGTCGTTCGAGTGCCGACGGGGTGTCGTCCGCGGCCTGTCCACTGCGGCGGACGGTGTTTCGCCCCATGCCTGCGCGATCGACAGCGGGGCGTTCGCCGGGATGCGCGGGGCGAGTCGCGGCCCGCCGCCGGCCGCGGCGACGAAGCCGCGTTTGGCCTCGGGGATCGGCGAACGAGGCGTCGCGCGCTGCGATCACGAGGTCGGTTCCGGACGCCGGGCCGTCGCCTGCGGAATAAAATACGATACGGTTCCGTCTCTATATTGCGGGTCGGACGGCAGGACGCCGGCGACCGTCATCACAACTTCGGAAGGCCAGCCATGACCACCACCTCGTCGGCACGCGCGTCCGCCGCGCCCGGCACCGGTGTGCCGAGGCACCTGGGCCTCGCCCTCGTCGTCATCGCCACCGCGCAGCTGATGGTGATTCTCGACAGCACCATCACCAACATCGCCCTGCCCAGCATCCAGGCCGACCTCGGCATCTCCGCGTCCGGACTGGCCTGGGTGGTGAACTCGTACGTGCTGGCCTTCGGTGGCCTGTTGCTGCTGGGCGGCCGGTCGGGTGACCTGTTCGGCCGCCGCCGGATGTTCCGGATCGGCATCGCCGTGTTCACCCTCGCGTCGCTGCTCGGCGGCCTCGCGCCCAATGCCGAACTGCTGATCGCGGCCCGGGTGCTGCAGGGCGTCGGCGCGGCGATCGCCGCGCCCACCGCGCTCTCACTGATCGCGACGACCTTCCCCGAGGGTGGGTCCCGAAACAAGGCGATGGGCGTCTACGCGGCCATGTCCGGCATCGGCTCGACCCTCGGCCTGCTGCTCGGCGGCCTGCTCACCGACTACCTGGACTGGCGGTGGATCTTTTTCGTCAACGTTCCGATCGGCGTCGCGCTGCTCGTCGGCACCCGGATCCTGCCCGTGGGTGACCGCATGACCGGACGCCTCGACGTGCCCGGCGCGATCACCGGCACCCTGGGCCTGGTCAGCCTCGTCTACGCGATCACCCGCGGCGGCGAGTCCGGCTGGACCGACTCGGTCACGCTGGCCCTGTTCGCGGCCGCCGCCGCGCTCCTCGTCGCCTTCCTGGTGATCCAGACCCGCTCGGACCACCCGATGATGCCGCTGCGCCTGCTGAAGGACCGCAACCGGTCCGGCTCCTACGTCACCATGCTGGTGGTCGGCGCCGCGATGTTCGCGATGTTCTACTTCCTCTCGCTCTACCTGCAGCAGGTGCTCGGCTTCTCGCCGATGCAGACCGGACTCGCCTACCTGCCGTTCAGCCTCGGCATGGGCTTCGGCGCGGCGATGGGCTCGAAGCTCGCGGGCAAGGTCCCGGCCCGGTTGCTGGCCGGCCCGGGCCTGGTGCTTGCCGCGGCGGGCCTGGTGTGGTTCGCGTTCCTCGGGCCGGACTCGTCGTACTGGACGCACCTGCTGCCGGCGATGTTCGTCACCGCGCTCGGCCTCGGCGTCACCTTCCTGCCGATGACCCTCGGTGCGGTGTCCGGGGTGACCGACGGCGACGCGGGCATCGCGTCGGCACTGCTGAGCACCGCCCAGCAGATCGGCGGCGCGATGGGGCTCGCGCTGCTCTCGACGGTGGCCACCACCACCGCGAACGGGGTGCTTGCCGACGCGGACAAGGAGTACTTCCGGGCGCTCGGCACCGGTGACGAGTCCCTGCTCGCGCAGGCGTCGAACGCCCTGACCGAGGGATTCACCGCGGCGTTCGCCGTGGCCGCGGTGCTGCTGGTGGTGGGCCTGGTGGTCACCGTGACCGCCGTCAACGCCAAGGCCGCCACCGGCGAGTCGGCGCCGCCGGTGCATGCCGGCTGACGTCGTGCCGCTCGGGAAATCGGGGGGCTGAGAGTATCGGTGTGGCGG